>JBDRUN010000021.1 GCA_039801365.1 candidate division WOR-3 bacterium | reverse complement strand
CTGCGACACGGTCCCCACTCCTACGGGAGGCAGCAGTCTAGAAATTTGGGCAATGGGCGAAAGCCTGACCCAGCGACACCGCGTGGAGGATGAAGTTCTTCGGGATGTAAACTCCTGACAGGCGGAACGATGCCGTACGGTAGTAACTGACCGGACGGTGACGGTACTGCCAGAGGAAGCACCGGCTAACTACGTGCCAGCAGCCGCGGTAATACGTAGGGTGCAAGCGCTGTCCGGATTCACTGGGCGTAAAGGGTGTGTAGGCGGTCTGGCGGGTCCATGGTGAAAGCTCACGGCTCAACCGGGAAACTGCTATGGAAACTACCGGACTAGAGGGCGGAAGAGGAGACTGGAACTTCCGGTGTAGCGGTAAAATGCGTAGATATCGGAAGGAACGCCGATAGCGAAGGCAGGTCTCTGGTACGCACCTGACGCTGAGACACGAAAGCTAGGGGAGCAAACAGGATTAGATACCCTGGTAGTCCTAGCTGTAAACGATGTTCATTAGGCGTGGGGAGTTTTCCCCGTGCCGGAGCTAACGCGTTAAATGAACCGCCTGGGGACTACGGCCGCAAGGTTGAAACTCAAAGGAATTGACGGGGACCCGCACAAGCGGTGGAGGATGTGGTTCAATTCGATGCTACGCGAAGAACCTTACCTGGGTTTGACATGCAGGTGGTAGGGACCCGAAAGGGAAACGACTTGGATTTACTCCTTGAGCCTGCACAGGTGCTGCATGGCTGTCGTCAGCTCGTGCCGTGAGGTGTATGGTTAAGTCCCGCAACGAGCGCAACCCCTGCCCTTAGTTGCCAACCCGCAAGGGAGCACTCTAAGGGGACTGCCTTCGTCAAGGAGGAGGAAGGCGGGGATGACGTCAAGTCATCATGGCCTTTATGCCCAGGGCTACACACGTCCTACAGTGGCCGTTACAATGGGATGCTACATCGCGAGGTGATGCCAATCCTGCAAAAGCGGCCATGGTTCGGATAGTAGGCTGCAATTCGCCTGCTTGAAGATGGAATCGCTAGTAATCACTGATCAGCATGCAGTGGTGAATACGTTCCCGGGTCTTGTACACACCGCCCGTCACGCCATGGGAGTCGGCAACGCCCGAAGACCCCCCTTGAGAGGGTCCAAGGCGGGGCCGATGACTGGGGCGAAGTCGTAACAAGGTAGCCGTACGGGAACGTGCGGCTGGATCACCTCCTTTCTAAGAGACTCGCACGACCCGGACACGCTACAGGTGTTGCTTCCGAAAGCAATGAAAGTAAAGAAGGCTCGGGGTGGGCCTTCTTTTCTTTTGCCGGATTCATTACTTGACATCGGCTACAGACCAGTAGAATCATGCCCGTCAGGCAGTCAGGAAACAGACCCTAGGAGGTTCATAGTGAAGACGGTCTTAGCGATTACCGCGCTCGTCATGTCCCTTGCCGGATGCGGTGGACAGAAGGCACAGCAGTCAGTGCCGATGCTGGCCGGACAAGCATCGGAAACTGCGGCCGTGGTTCCGGTCGAGTCCGCGGCCGGTGCGCCGACACCAAAAGGCCCAGCAGAACCTGTAACTAAAGGAGGCCCCCTGAAAGATACGCTTACGGCCAGCGCCCTGCCTGAAAATCTGTACCTTAACATTGCTGTCAAGGGCTATGGCAGGATGAAAGTCAAGTTTGCCACTAAAGACGCCCCCAAGAACGTCACCAACGTCGCCAATCTCGCCATCAAGGGATTCTACAACGGCTTGACATTTCACCGCATCGTACCAGGTTTCGTCGTCCAGGGTGGCGACCCGAAGGGCGATGGTACCGGCGGTCCGGGCTACACCGTGGAAGCCGAAATCGGCCGCAAGCACCTGAAGGGCTCACTTGCCATGGCTCGGACCGGCGATCAGGTTAATCCTCAACGGCGTTCCTCTGGATCTCAGTTTTACCTGTGTCTTCAGCCTTTGCCTCAGCTCGACGGTCAGTACACCGTGATCGGCGATATGGTCGAGGGCCTTGACGTGTTGGAGAAGCTTGGCCAGGTCAAGACGGGTCCAATGGACCGGCCGGTCGAACCCGTCGTAATGGAGTCGGTGACCGTTACGACCGAATAACTTCCGGTGACCTTCCCGCGGCCCGGACCTGCTCCGGGCCGCTACTTCTTATCGCGAAGTGTCCGGGCGATGTTCTTGATGTACGGTCGCCGGATGATGCCCTTCTCGGTTACAAACGCGGTGACGAACCGGCCCGGGGTCACATCGAACGCAGGATTGAATACACGCACGTTCCGCGGAGCGACCCGGGTACAGCCGAACGAGGTCACTTCTTCTGAAGGCCTCTGCTCTACCTTGATGTTCTTGCCGGTGGGACACGCTAGGTCGAATGTGGAACTGGGTGCTGCCACGTAGAACGGCTTGGTACATTCCTGCGCCAAGACGGCCAGCATCCGGGTGCCGACCTTGTTCGCAAAGTCGCCATTTCCCGCGACCCGGTCCGCGCCGACGACTACAACATCACACTTGGACATTATCGAAGCAGCCGTGTTGTCAGTGATAAGTAGAGCCGGGATCCGAGCTCGCTTCAGCTCAAGCATCGTGAGTCTTGCGCCTTGGAGCAGAGGTCGGGTTTCACACGCGACGACCCGGACGCGCCGACCTTGCGTGTGACAGGCAAAAACGATGCCGAGTGCCGTGCCTAAGCCAGGTCCGGCCAGAGCTCCGGTGTTACAGATTGTCAGCACCGTGGCCATATCAGGAACTAGCCGAGACCCGTGTCTGGCAATTGCCAGACTAGCTTTGACTTCCTGCTGCTCGACCTCACTGGCCGCCCGCACAACTCGCTGCCGCACTTCTGCCGGGCTAACGCCCGAGTCCGGAATACAGGCCATTACCCGCTCTACTGCCCACTTCAAGTTGACCGCGGTAGGCCTGGTCTGTACGAGCTGCCGCGCAGCCCGCGCAAGCCCAGCACGCAGCTGGCTGTCTGGAAGCCGATTCGCCTCGGCTGCGAGCCCGTACGCGGCAGCAACACCGATGTTGGGTGCACCGCGTACGGCCAGACGCTGAATCGCATCCGCAGCTTCGGCCGCGCTTCTTAGTCGTATGCGGACGATTCTGGCAGGAAGCTGGGTCTGATCAATGATTGTGAGCCGGCCATGTTCAAAAGATACCGCGCGCAGCAGGAACGAGGGAAGTCTGTTGATTTCTTTCACTGTTTCCCAGTTGTCGTTTAACCGCTCACTCGTGGCGGGGTACGACCGCATCTGGCATGCATGAATGCAAGGTTAGCGCACCAGTAAGACTCGAGTAATTTCCGAGCATCCGCTGCCTGCGCGGATGAAGTAAGCACCGGCTGGGACCGGGCTGCCGGCATCATCAAGGCCATCCCAGGACACCGAGCTGACGGCGGAGCGCTGGCGGCCGACAGCCAGCGTACGCACGAGGCGGCCCAATGCGTCAGATATCCACAGGTCTGCCGGAAAGGAAGCGGTAAACTGCACGTTGATGATTTTGCGGAACGGGTTGGGACTTGCCTGTACCCCACGATGGAGCATATTTTTTCTCTCGTTGCACCCGCTCAGGGGCAGAGTTTGTGCGAAGATGTCCCAGTTGCCGGACGTAAGGTTCTGCCATGCCACCCACATACTGGATGGCGTCGCCGCGATGTCTGGATTCATATCTGGGCCGGGGATTGCCGCAACCGGCTGCGCTCTTGTCCACTGGTCGGACACGAAGTACGAGTAGTAGCAGTCCCAGTTCCCCGGACGCGCGCTCATCCATACAACCCATGGCTTGCCTTCGACGTCGGTGCACACCCTTGGCCTCACGTCAAGACTTGTATCTGAGTCCACCACTGCCGGCGTTGACCAGTTCAAGCCGTCGTACCGGCTGTAGCAGATGTCACCGTTCCCTTGGTCAAAACTCTGCCAGCATACTATCGGCTGGCCTCTAGGTCCGACCGCAACCGCTGGCCGGTATGCCTTACGCTGCGCACCTGAAACTGGGCCGGTAAGGTACCACAGACTACCTGACCGGTACTGCGCCCAGATTTCCGCCGCGCCGTTGCGCAGACTCGTGTACACGACCCAAACCCTGTTGTCTGGAGTAGCGGCTGCACACGGATACAGGTCAGTTGCGCTGTCCCTGGTGATATTCACAGGAGAACTCCAGGTCGAGCCGTTGTAGGACGAGACAAAGACGTCTGCGAAAAGGTCCCGGCGGCTGGTCCATAGGCACCAGAGGATGCCGGAAGAATCCCGGGCAAGGCTTGGTGCAAGGTCGGATGAGCAGTCTTCGGACAGTTGCTGGGCCGCGGACCACGAGCTGCCAGTCCAGATACTGTAAGAGAGGTTGTAGTGGTAGTCGTCGGTGAACACCGCCCAGACCGCTACCGGCCGGCCGGCTTGGTCCAGACCGAGTACCGGGTCGGTTTCCCAGTAGTAGGCATTACCGACGTTGTACGGACTCGACCAAACACCGCCAGACCGAACCGAGGCGAAGATATCAAACCGCCCATTTGTCGAACTCCGGCCAGATTTCCATATTGCCCATACCTTGCCGTCCGGCATGCTCATGATATCCGGACTGTCGTCTGTTTCCGGATGAGTGCCCACCACCTCGGACAAGCTTGCCAATTCTCCGTCCGGTTCTCCTGTTTCCTTCTCTTTCTCTTCGCAGGAGGAGAGCGCGCGCAAATTGGCGCTCGACCCGCTTGCATCTGAACCCGGGTCTGCAGCTCCACAATAATTCTGTCCGCCATGCGGCTTCAAGGTTGGGTCGCCGACAATGTTCAGGCCGTAGAACCAGTCCCGGTCCGCCTCAGCCCACTTCACCATCCAGAGCCGGAACGCCTCGCCGATGCATTTTCCCTGTCCGAGCGGGGTATAGAAGTCGGCAAAGTGGAGCAGCGAACCGGTTTTGGTACTGCCCACCGCGGTAAGACCGTAGTCGTCTTGGAACACGTCCCACCCGACAGAGCAATTCTCTTCGACGAACCTGGTCCCGGAACAGGCAAACAGGTTGTAGAAGTGCGCCCGAGGTCGAATCGCATACACCTCGGTGTTGAATACCGTGCCCGAATAGCCGGTCGGCGTGCTGAACGTGTGCCCCCAAGGCGAAGAATGGCTGCATACCTGAATCCACTCGTAGCCGGCAGCCAGCCTTGCCCGATAATCCGATGCCCGGGTCGTATTCTGATCGGTAACTGTAGTCACGTTCGCATAGACGAGATTTAGATTGCAGTTGCCGAAACTGGTCCAGTCGTCGTCAACGTACGCGAGCGCCCGGTCCGGCAGCACAAGGCCGCCGGAGCGGTACGCGTGGTTCTTTGCGAAATACCGCCGCATCAGTCTGACCTCATCGTCCCAAGTCAAGGGTAAGGCATCCAGGCGGCCGACCCAGATTTCCGGTGCAGTATTACCGGTGTGGTCGTCGTACAGGCCGTCCGCATCCGCATCAACCCAGGTGCCGTTGAGGTCCATGAAGAAAAGTTCAATCGGGAACTCCTCACCTGTCGGTGTACCCCAGCCGTCTTCGTACCACGCGACCGGCAGGTCGCCGACCAGTACCGCGCCAGCAATGTCTGTGACCGCGGCCAGGTGGTTTCGCAGCGCGACGTGAGAAAACCCCCGCATCGTGTCAATCCGTACTGCGTAACCCGCGGAAACAAGGTCAGTTTGATACTGACTCAGTTCAGCCGTAATCTGCGGATAAAGTTCCGCATTGACCACTACATCCACGACGTTACCGTCACCGATTTGCGTCACCGAGCCGATGCACGAGGCATCAGTCAAGTGTTTGTGCGTCTCAACCCACCTAGCATAGTTCAGGGGCTTTCTTCCCTGTGGGTCGGTCCACTCAAGTCGCTTCACCTGTTCGCTCGCGCCGGCAGGACTGGAGACTAGCAGGAGAAGCGTCAGAACGATTGGCGTCAAATCTCGCCTCAAGCGGTTCAGGCGGATTATAGCGCTATCCGCGTGAGGGCGCAACTCCTCGCGTTACCTCACCAAGAATGTACTCAAAAGGAAACGTAGTTTGACCATCATTTGGCCGAAAGTAGTCGGTTATAAGTGACACTAACAATGCATGCCGCACACAGAGAACTGCCCCGCCAATATGCCCAAGAAGACAGAAAAACCAGAGCTCTTAACCAAGTGCTACAGCTTGCCGGACATAACCGTTCCTCCGCCACACCGTTGCTGGTGTGGAAGGAACTCGCTCCGGAAGACAAGCTTCGACTCAAGAAAGTTAGTGGTTCAACCCGGCCGAGCTGAAGTGAGAGAGTAAGCGGATACCGCGGCAGCTACTGAAAGAAGATGGTCAGGCTGCACCGATTCGACTCGCCCGATTCCAAGCTGGCCAAGTGTTATGGCTCGACCACGCGCCAGGCAAAGTTGACCGGGCAGGCCTTTCTGAGCATGGCCGACACCGAGCAGTATTTCTCCTGTGAGAGTTCGATTGCCCGCTTCACCTTTTCTTCATCAAGGTTGTGGCCGGTAACAACGTACTCGATGTCTATTCTCCGATACACGGTCGGATACTCCTCGGTCCGGTCGGCAGTGATGTTCATTTCCAGGTTCGTGAAGGGCACGCGCATCTTGTGCAGGAGTGACACTACGTCCATTCCGGTACAGCCGCCAAGACCGAGGAGCAGCAGTTCCATCGGCTTGGTCGCCGAATTATCGCCGCCAAAATCAGAACCAGAGTCCATCGGCACTAGGTGGTTCGATCCGGCCCGGCCGATAAACGTCATCCGCCCGGCCCAGCGGATATGTGCTTCGTGTCGCATTGTAAGCTCCGTCGCTCGATTATTCTGATGTGGACGGAGAAGTCAAGAACATCGGCGACACTGGTGGCCGTGGCCCTGCTCGTCGTGGTCGCAGCACGACACACCGCGTTGAAGCCGACCCTGAGCAAAGTCGGCGAGCACGTTATCTACCGGGCCAGATACGCCCATCCATACATCAATGCCCTTCTGTGCGAACAACTTCTGGGCGTGTTCACCCATGCGGCCGCAGATGATTGCCTCAACGCCATCTGTTGCCAGGAACGCGGGCAGGGCGCACGGTTGGCCCGCAGGATTGCGTACCACCTTCTTGCTGCTGACTCTGCCGTCTGACACCTCGGCCACAGTAATCTCCGGGCAGTGGCCGAAATGAGCCGAGACCTGTCCTGAGTCGGTCGAGACTGCTACTTTCATTTTGCCTCCGATTCGATGATTCTTGCAACCACTTCCATCATTGCCTTTGCTGCCGGCGAGTCCGGGTTTTCGATGACGAACGGCTTGCCGGTATCGCCGCCTTTGACGATGGAAGGGTCAACCGGCACCTGCCCGAGCAGGGGCACGAGCATCTCACGCGCCATCCTGCCGCCGCCGCCCTGTCCGAATAGCTCGATTTCCTTGCCGCAGTGCGGACAGACAAGCCCGGACATATTCTCTACCACGCCGAGCACCTTGAGCTTCAGGAGCTGGGCAAAGTTCACCGCCTTGCGCGAATCAAGCAGGGCCACGGCCTGGGGCGTGGTGACGACAAGCGCGGCAGTGGACGGAATGAGCTGGGCGACAGAAAGCGGCTCATCGCCGGTTCCGGGCGGCGAGTCAATGACCAGCCAGTCGAGCTCGCCCCAGTCAACGTCGGTGAGGAGTTGGACTATCGCCCGCATCTTTAGCGGGCCTCGCCACACCACCGGCGCGTCACCTGACTCAGTGAACATCGCCATCGAGACTACCCGGATCCCGTTGGCTGACACTATCGGCAGTATCTTGCCAGCTGGACTAACCTCGAAGCGAACGTCCTCGGTGCCGAGCATCTTGGGTACGTTCGGGCCGTGGATGTCTGCGTCGAGCAGGCCGACCTGGCGACCTTTCAGAGCCAGGCCTGCCGCAACGTTGACCGCGACCGTGGACTTGCCTACACCGCCCTTGCCACTGAATACCAAGAGCCGGTTGCGGATGTGCTTCAGGTTTTCCTCAATTCTGACCTGCTCAGATGGAACCTGTCCTGTCATGGTCGTATCCTTCCTCTGCTACGCCTTCCTCTTTCCTTTTCCTTCCTAGGTCAGGAGAAGAAAGGAAGTGAGGGCAAATCTCCTTCTCCTCGCAGAGGCGGGAGCCGCCTCGCCGAACCCGGTCCAGTAGCCAGCGCCTTGCCGTGAAGCACGGCGTCGGCTGGATGCGCTTGACTTCGGACAAGGTGTCGTCATATTGTATCGGTGATGCAGGCGCGAGGCAAGCTAAGTACGAGTACGCTCAATGAGCAGGATACATGGGCAGCACTCTCAGCAACCGAGGAGGCAGCATTGACAGATTCAGAAATGGGCCAGCACCGCCTAAGGCCTGGGCTCTCTTGAAGGGTAGTGCAAGTATGATCTTCCATAGTGTCACGTGTCCGTACTGCGGAACACGGGCCAACGTACCAGAAGTATCAGTCCCAATTGTGTGCCGATGTGGGAAGCGGTACGAGCTGAGAGACAGCATGGCGAAGAAGCTACCCAGAATTCTCTGCCCCGGATGTGGAAAGAACACTGAAGTGTCGTCAGAAGTACTCGATGGTCTTAATATGGGGCTGAACATCGAAACGGCAAGCAAGGTCTGCGGCCACATGTTCAAGCCGAGCCGGCCTGCGGACGCAAGCTCCTCACGTTTGATGAGGTTTCTCGGCCGCGTGTTTCAACGCCGCGTGAGCAGCAACAAGTCAGAATCACCGTAAGAACGTTGCTGGTGACGCCTGTCGAATTCCAGAGTACCGTCAAGAGACCGACTGCGCTCATCCGATTTCGGGACAGTGGCGATTGGCGTGGTTCTTGGCCCAACCATGGGATTCTGCGCTACTGCTACGCCCTGCTGGTCAACCAAGCGCTGAGCTGAACGACGTATGGCGCCTGATGACCATTTTCCCCAGTGACAGAAGGTCAGGTGAGCGCGAGTTTCCCGGACCCCACAAGCATATTTACCATTCGTGATTCGCAACCGCTGACTCGGGTAAGCCGGCTCTTTGCACTACACAACCCAGCCTCAGCGTGGGTGTGGTGCGGGCCTCCAAAACGAAGGCGAAAGCGCAGAACTGAGTAGGAGAGTGAGCAGGTGAAACAGCTTCTCAGTCCGCCTGTGTCTGAGCTCCAGTCAGATCTACGGAGACAGCGGTGGCTGAAGCTCGACCGAGAGCCCTGGCCACCGTTTCTGTCAGAGTCGGAGTCCATCCAGCCCGGACCGTTCGGTAAGGACCAGCGGTGACAGTTGAGGCGAGAGCAGAGCACAGAGCCTCGGGCAGAGCAGAACGGATACCAAGTCGAGGGGCAGACGGGATAGCAGCTGCGGGGCAGGGATATGAAATGAGCCTCCCGGAATGTACTATGTTGCAGTACAGTAGGTTGCGACATCCCGACTGGCTGACTCCCTGCGACACCGATGTATCATCCTGGGGTGGTTGAACCGGGGAAGGGGTTGTTTGTGACCTCTGCCCAGTCTGCTATTTCACATGGAAAGTGACCGGCTTGGGGCACACCGCGCAGCCAAAGGTTCCTAGTGCGCCCGAAACATTGCCGCCGGAAAAAAGCAGATCGAGGCCAGACTTGTTCCACGCACCGTTTATTGCGGTCACGCTGAACACGTAGTTTCCAGGCACGAAGTTGCCCAGCGTGTCGGTAAACGCTGAGTCCGGAATTGTGCAGAAAGTGTCCCTGAGCGCATCGGCCCAGCCCCGGGCTACACTGCCCGAATCTGCCGGAACAATACCGACAAGGAACGCTTCACAACTGTCCGAATGAGTCCACACTGCGGCAACCGGGCCCGGGCCGAACGTGTCCCCGGGCTGGGGTCTTGTAATCGAGAAGCTGTCGGGCAAGAAGCCGTGCGCAGTTACCGTCTTGCCATCAGGCAGAGTGATTTCCAGGTCATACCTGGCCTCGTACCTAAGGTCCATTGTGGCCTTGAAGTACACACCCGGCACTCGCTCGCTGACAGGCTCGGAGTTGACCCTTACGTCGGCGCCGGCAATCGGCGCAATCTTGGCTGGAAACGCGTCGAAAGTCGAATCGCCCGGGTCAGGAGTTTCCATCCAGTCTTCACGGAATATGTTCTCGACCGTTGCCTTGCCGAGCAGTACCGAGGCAGTATTCGTTTCTGGGTCCAGCGTCTTCGAGACCTGGGCCGTGACGATTGTCTTGGACCAGCCCTCCTCATTGCACGAAAGCACTAGACCGAGCACAAGCGCCAGGAAAACGACTACTGATAGGTTACGGCCTACGACCTTGACATCAGCTTTCCTACGGACCAGCTTCTGAATTCTATACCCTGTACTCTGGCGCCACATTTCTTTCTCCATGTCCCTGCTTTCTCTAGTCCTTGAACCTTATCTCAATCCGGTTACCTTCGAAGCCCTTGACCTCAAACGGTACTGCAATGCCGCGCGTTGTTAGCCCGTCAAGGATCTCCGGCGAGCCAGTCTCGGAAACGACCTCGATCGTCGCATTCGTGCCGACAAGGTCCCGGCTCACGACCGCAACAACCCCGCGCAGCTTCGCCTGGATTTCCGTCTTTAGCTGCTGGACCCGCTCGAACGTTGCATTGTCCGCAACGATGATCGTCACGTTTTCGCGCTTCTTCCAGCCCGCAAGAATCTTCGAGATAAGAGCCGAAGCGGCTGAGTCGGCGGCCTGGCGCCGCGCCTCGTCCTCGCTGAAAGGCACTTCCCTGGTGAGCGCACACGAACCCAGTACCTCGGAACTGGCGGCGTTTATCGCCCGGGCCGCCAGCTTCACCTTGTAGAACTCAGCCGAGGTGCCGGCAAGACCAACCTGCTTGTTCTCGCTTGAACGCTGCACGGTGCCGGCAACAACCACCTCAGCCCCGGTTCGGAGTCCGAGCATCACCGCCGCGGTATTGTCACCTTCAAGCAGCTTCTTGAGCTGTTCCTTTTCGAGGTTCTTCCTGACCAAAGCCGCGTCAACAACCGGGAAACCTTTGGACTGGAACGCATCCATAATCATAGTCTCGACCATTTCCTGCGACATCATCTGATCGCTGATGGCGAAATTGGTCGGACTAGGCACTTCCTTGACCAGGACCAGGACGCGGGGCCGGCCCCGCTCATAGAGAAGAATGCCAATTGCGGCCAGGTCATCTTGAATTTGGTCCGTTTTCACCTTGGCCCGGAGAACAACACGGTATGTTGCACCTTCCAAGCCTTCAGTGACCACACGGTAGGAAGACACATAGCCTGTGGACTTTGCGTAAATACGGTCGGAGATAAGCTGGAAGTTCTGTACCCTGGTTTCTGAGGATACAAGCGAACCGACACCCTGCTCAACTGCCTTGCGCAGCGCATCCTTGAGCGCATTGTCCCTGGCAATATCCACCCCGCCCTGGGTTGGCAGCGCGGCCATGCCCTCAGCGAGCACCTCGGTTCCTTCTCCACCTGAAACTACCACTTCGGCTGAGGTCTGGCCTGCAGGCAGCGTCGGTCGCGGCGCTGACGTCGAACTCACCGGGTACATGCACCGGCCAAATACGAGTAGCACACCACACGCCACAAGCCGCAAGCACCGGATTGCGCAGTCCCGGACAAAAGGTCTGTTCTGACTTCTGCTCTTATTCATCGAGTACTCCCGGTTTGGCACTCCTGCTACCTAGAGCAAGACCTTGAGCAGAAACCGGCCCGCGCCGACAAGGTACTTGAACCCGTCTTTCAGCCACTTGAGCTTTTCGGCATCCTGTCTGCCGATGATGATGTCGGCGCCAAGCTTTCCGCGAACTTCCTTTACCTTCAGCACCAGGGGAAGTCGAGTAAGCTCAGGCCGGGACAGCACCTTGTCGAGGTCGTTGATGAACCGTATTGCGGCCTGACCGGTCGAACCCAGATGCGCAGCATACTGCCTAGTGTCCAGAAGCAGGTTGCCGTCAGCATCGTATATCTTCGGAAAGAGCGCCGGCTTCAGCCCGCTGGAACTGCCATCAAGCACCAGCCCGGAGTACTGGGCAAGAAACTGTCTCACCTGCGGTGACAGTGAACTGGCTGCGACATCGCCCGGACCCAGCACTGGAACAAGCGCATCAGCCAGACCGCTGCCGTACAGACTCATCTCAAGCTCAACTTCAACCGTGCCGGCAAGCGAGTCGTACTTCGCCGGCCCGCGCTGCCGGGCGCCCTTGACCAGACCCTCGACCCGGGAATACACCACATCGTAATCGGTCATGAGGTTCTCGACTCGGGTATCGGAGTCTACTCGCACACCCTTGACAATTTCCAGAAGGTTCCGCTGGGCGACCACGACCGCGGCCCGCTCAGCCATGAGCCGCGCCTGGGCCGGATTCGTTGCGCCCGGGTCAACCACACCCAGCCCCCGTGCCCGCACGACCTCGCCTGACCAATCAACTTCGCCACCCGGCACCGGCTCCGCCACCTCGCCCGGCTCAGCAAGCGGCGGCAGCGGACCAGGAACCTCGAACTGGGTTGTCTCGACCGGCGCGGTACTGGTCGGCAGCTCGGGCCTCACTATTGAACTCTGCTTCACCCCGGCCGTACCAGTCACGCAGCCCGCGGCCAGCGTAAGCACAAGCAAGCCAAGAGCCAACAGCTTCCAGGGTGACTGACGCACAAGGCCGGTGGGGTTTCTCTTTACAGTATTCATCTATGCCCTCCTCACTTGCGGCTCAACGGATATAGCGCAGTCTCAAGTGCCATCCTGAGTGCGCCGGCCGCGCCCTCGAAATTCGACCCCTGGCCGACCGCTGAGTAAAGAACCTCGCCGGTCTCGACCGAGACAATTTTCACTTGCAGCTCGGCATCGCGCTGCTCGGGCGAGTCGTCCCAGAATGGGTCGTGCCTAACCTTGGTGATGTTGATGATCATGACTGCCTCGGCACCCAGAAGCTTGCCCAGTCGGGCTGCAGTCCCTGGGTCAACCACGCCGGTGTACGAGAACTGCTGCTCGGCAAGAAGTTTGTCAACGGCCGATCGGTCCACCAGTGAAAATCGGCCGGTCCGCATCAACACCATCCCGGCATAGTCATACAGCGCGCTACTCGCAGGCTCGGTAACATCAGCCTGCTCGGCCGGCGGAAATACCGCGACGCGCCACACCTGCTTTGAATCAAGACTGGGCGACTTTGCGAAGTTGGCCGGAACCTGCAGTGCGGCCATCTGGGAAGCTGAGAAGCACCCGGCTGCGGTAAGCCACCAGGCGGTGGCTGTCAACAAGCAGGTACGCCTCGCAGTGCGCTGCGTCCTGGTTTCTGGATTCTTCCTACTCGCTTGTCCTGCCATACTGGATTTCTCCCTTCGAAAAGCTAGAGCCTGATTATCCCCGCAACCGCGCTCCTGTCAACCCGGCTTCCACAAACAGGGCTCGAGCGTCCCAGGATTCAAGAATTCAGGTGTCCGTCCTGTCAGCGCCCTTGAGCCGCGGCGGTATCGCTGAACTCAGACTTGAGAACGTAGAGGATGGCCGGCCGCGACCGGTGGCCGACGCGCAGATGTAACGCACCGGTATCGCTGAACAAAGGACAGCGAGCAACGCGGTAGTACTGGTCAACATTCCCAAGGAAGCGCGATGGCCCGGCAAGACCAAGTTCGTCGAGAACTATCCCTGCGAACCGGCGGCCAGCTATCGCCTGCTCGATTTCGGCTTCCAATGTTTTCCTCACCGGGCTGTCCGGGCCGCGCAGAATGTCCTGCAATGCTGCCATATGGGCATAGCTGCCCTTGCCGGCCCTGACTGGCAGGTTAACATGAGCCGGACAGTACACCTCGCCCGGCACCTCACGGATTCTGGCTACAACCTCCTCACCTGCAGCCAAGTCCCGGGCCGATGGAATCTGCCGGCCCGGGTTGTAGATGAGTAGCCCGAACTGGGTAAGAAACGTCGCGCCCAGAATAAGCTCTGCGACCACCCTTGGCACTGGTTTGACTTCAGCCGCAATGTCAAGCAGTGCGCTGTAACCCAGTCCAGATCCAAGCGCCAACCCGCATACTGCCGGAATCAACACGTTCAGGAATCCACCGGTGTGAAAACGCGAACTCCACGCGCCGGCCACAAGCCCGACAAACAGCGCGAGGTAGAACCCGGTAGCGTGCGGGATGCGGAACCGCGCTCGCGCCCGGAACAAGAGCACGGTCAGGATGATCGAGGGCAGCATCCGGCCCAGGTCTGAAGACCAGAACCCGGTATAGTGGATTGGTGCCCAGGCGTGCGCCGACGGCAGGGTGAAGATGTAGTAACGGTACCAGCCGTGAAAGACGATATTCAGAGCAAGAACGGTGAAACCGATGCCACCCAACGCCGTGCCGACAAACCAGAGCGAATGCCAGCGCAGGTGGAAGACAAGATAGACAGCTAATGGCACCGTGAGAAACAGTGCCGTCTGCTTGGCGTAAAACGACAGCACAACGAGAAGCCCCGCAATAACATGACCCCATCCGGGCCGCGTGGCACGCAGCAAAAGTACGGCAGCAAGAAACAGTGCCATGAACAGGGTATCGCACCGCGCAATGTCGTACCAGAAGCCGGTCAACGGGTACGCGGCAGCAAGCAGACCTGCGGCGCAGACCGCTGGCACAACCCGGCCGGTCTCGCGGAAAACAATGAGCCAAGTGAGACCGAAGCAGGCAATCGTGGCAAGAAATGCAACAAGGCGCAAAGCCAGATAGCTGGTCCCGAAGACTTGGGCAAATGCCGCGGACACGTAGTAGTACAGCGGGCCGTAGATAAACGTCGTGAATTCGAGTGAGGGCGTGGCGTAGAGCGGCCTGCCGGCAAGGATGTGCCGTACCGACTCCAGCATTCCGCCTTCCATCCACTCAAGTTCGAAAGGAAAGCCCATCCGGCGCAGCGCGACCCAGACGAACGTCCCGACCGCAAGCCCCGAAGCGACCAGCAGCAGCCAGCCGATGGCTCCTGCCGGCATGCGCCGGCCCGGGCCGTATTCGGACCTTCGCACCGCCGGGCGACTAGTCACGGCTTCCTCAACTCAGAACTTTCGGGCCTGATTCGGTAGATTTCGGCATCGGGGAGTCGGATATTGTCCGGCTCGACCTTGAGGGCACGGCCAAGCTCGGCCGGCGTTGCCAGCGCATTCGAGGATGTGTTCTTGAACCATACAAGCAGCGCCGGGCTGCTGCCAAGTGACCGGCGGAACGAAACGAGGTCGTCCTTGCGCAGTGGACTTCGCTCGGCCGGGATGCCCACACACACTCGCAGGGCCAGCGGTTCGTTGGTGAAAACTCGTAGCTCGGTCGGCGGCGGATCGGCCTGAAGCCACTTGACCGTCGCGGACTCACGCCACTGGTCTGAATTGTACCCGCCGGTGCCATACGTAACCCAGTTGCCGTATACTGTGGAAACATGGGTCAGAGGATAGCTAAGCCAGAGCAGTCCCAGCGCAAGCGATGCAAGTTCCGCTAGACGGGCATGACTGAGCTTTCGGGAAAGGTATGATGCGAGCCAGTCAAGGCCGGATATCAGAAGGTAAATTGTAACTACAAAAGCTGGCACCATGACCCGGTCCGGAATCGGGTCGAAGTTCATCGGTGGCTCAGGCACAAGCAGAAAAGCACCGAACGCGGCCAACCAGACAACGCTCGTGCGTCCGAACCACGCAAGCCGGTCAGTCCGCCCCCGGTTGCGGCGCAAGACTAGGAGCACCAGCACGACAACAAGGACTACTGAAAGCACCAGCCCGAGGATGCCGAGCCAACGAGTAAGCCGGGGCTGGAAAAACCATTCACGCAGCGCCGTAAGGACACCCTCAAGGAAATGAACACGGGTTACCGGTACTCTTGTGCCTGCCAGTGTACCGGTCAAGCTGATGTTTCGGCTAAGCCATGCGGCAAGCGGACCAAGACCACTCATTCCGAGCGTGGCCGCATACGCAAAGCGCGTACCGGGCCGCACACCGGGCATAAGCGCGACTGCAACGATACTGGCAAGCGCCACACTCACACCTGAGTAGTGTGCCAGGCAGGCCCCTGTGACCACAAGGCACACCGGAATGAAAGTACTGACGCGTGGCGCAACTGCGAACCGGCTGAACAGCACAAGAAAGAGGACGACGAACAGATTGAGGAGCGTATCGGGCCAGGCCATGACTGCGACCGCAGCCAGCGGGTGGGAGATGAGTATTGCCGCAGTTCCAAGCAAGGCCAGGCTACGCAGCCGAAACGACCCCAGAAACACTTTGCCGGCAAGAAAAACAATGAGTCCGAACGAGAGCGCATTCATAAACCGCACCGCTGACCAGGTGTCAATACGACCGACACTGGCAAGAGCAACCAGTGCCGGAAACAATGGTGGCCACTCGACCATCGGTTGTCCATCTGAAGCCAGGAACCCTCGGCCGGCAATAACGTTCTTCGCCGCCCACAGCAGGTTGGTGCCGTCAGGCCACAACCCCGGCCCGTACTTGGCCGTGCCAAGTAGCACTAGCCCGGCCGCGGCAAGCCCCATCGCGACCACGGCGAGCTTGGCCACAAGCCCCGGTGGAGTCGGCCGGTCCTTGTCATCCATATCCGGGCGCTGACACCTGTAATCTCGGGCAAGCCCAGAGACATCTGGGCAAAGCCGCTGATTCCCGGTAAAGCGCAACGACAATATGCCGAAACGTTGTCCGGCTGTCAAACTGCCCGCGGCACGAGGTTCAGAGCAGCTCAGCAAGTTTCATCCTCTGGGTTGGGAGCCGGAAATGGTTTTCCCGAGCGAAGTCCCCGATTCCCGGTACATCGTCTTGACCAGTCTCACATCGCCGGTAATCTACTTGTCAGCATGTGTGCCATGCGCCGTCTGTTGGGTTTCGGAGTCGTTTGCGGCCTTGCCTGCTCCTGGAATGCACCGCACGACAACCCGCTTGACCCGTCACTCGGCGGCAACATCGAAGGCCGGGTCCTGACCCGCCGCGCCACCGGCATTCACGGCGCCGAAGTCGCCGTGCCAGCGGCCGGCCGGCTCTGCCGCACGGACTCAACTGGTTGCTTTCTCCTGCTGGGTCTGCCAGCCGAAACCACACTTGTGTTCTTCTCATGTCCGGGCTACGCACCGGACTCAGCCCGGCTTGGCCTGACCAAGGGGAAAATTTATTCCCTCGCGGTGTATCTGAATGGACTGCCCTACTTCGAGGAGTGCAACGTCACCACTCACGTGTACGGCCGGTCGTGGCCACCGGACCCGCTGTGTTTCCTGTCGCTTACCGCTACGGTGTCCGACTCCGACGGTGAGCCGGACATTGACTCGGTCTGGTTCGAGATTCCAGCAGTCGGCCGGTCCGGCAGGCTATTGTTCGACCCTAATACGAAGCGCTTTGTCCACACTCTCTGGTCCGAGTCTGTACCCAGTCGGTCCCTGGACACACTTGTCGGGCAGGAAGTGTCCTTCCTGGTGGCGGACAAGGAAGGCGCGGTCGTGACCAAGAAACATCCGGGCGTGTCACGGTTGATTTACGAGCTGCCGGTTCCGGTATTTCCATCCGGTGGGCTCGACACAGTCTGGGTTGATACAACGTTTGTGTGGCGTCGCTTCAACGTCGGGTTCGGTGTCCATTACCGCGGTGAAGTTGTCCGGATTGAAGGCGGTGGCCCGGGCGCGGTGGCCGCGCGGTTCGAGACCCCTGGTTCGAGCGACACGACCTACCGGTTCAGCCGTGCTCTGCTTACCCCCGGAATCTACTACTGGACCCTCGAGGCCGTTGACGCATTCGGCAATTCGAGCCGCTCTGCAGAAGAATTGTTCCGCGTCCGGTGATAACCTCATGAGACCGTCCCGCAACGTTGACAAGCAGCCCCTGAGCGATGGAGCTCGTGGCCAGCGCCCGGCGAATAGTGAACCGGCACTGTACCGGATAAGTCAGCTCTTCAATTCAATTCTCGACCCTGACCTGCTCTTGGAACGGGTGATGGACGAAGCCCTGAGCACAATGAACGCCGAGCGCGGGTTCATTGTGCTGTGCGACGAGAAGGCCGAGCAGCTCAGCGTGCGGGTTGCGCGGCGGTTCGAGCAGTCACTTGAACAGGGACTGTCCGACATATCACAGACTGCGCTCCGACAGGTTCTTGCTGAAAGGACCGCCCGGGTCTGGCTTGACGCGCCAAAGGAGCTGCCTGCGTCCCGGTCGGTCATCGTCGGACAGGTGCGTTCGATTGCCTGCGCACCGCTTGTCTGCCGGAGCCGGCTGCTGGGCGCAATCTACGTTGATTCACGTACCGACCGCAACGTTTTTCACGAGGACGTTCGCGATTTCCTGCAGGCCTTTGCCAGTATTGCCGCCCTGGCAATTGAAAACGCCCGGCTCGTTCAACAGCTCTCGTTTGAGAAGCAGGACCTTGTCCGCCGCCTGGGTCGCGAACAATTCCCGGAAATCATCGGCCGCAGCCCTCGCATGCAGGAGGTATTCGAGCTGATGAACCGGGTCGTGCCGACTGATTCGCCAGTTCTGATTTGGGGCGAAACCGGCACCGGCAAAGAACTTGTCGCCCGTGCCATCCACTATTCCGGCCCACGGCGCAGTGGCCCGTTTGTGCCAGTGAACTGCAGTGCGATTCCTGAGAACCTTCTGGAGTCCGAACTTTTCGGCCACAGAAAAGGCGCGTTTACCGGCGCCGTCGCTGACCGCAAGGGCGTGTTCGAAGCGGCATCGGGTGGAACCATTTTCCTTGACGAGGTTGGCGATCTGCCGAAAAGCCTTCAACCCAAGTTGCTGCGCGTACTCCAAGATGGTGAAATTAGGCGAGTGGGTGAAACCCAGCCCCTGCACGTGGACGTAAGAGTCATCAGCGCCACTAACCGCGACCTCAGCCGGCTCGTCGCCGAAGGCAATTTCCGCGAAGACCTGTACTACCGTTTGAACGTAATTCCAATTCATCTACCGCCGCTGCGCGAACGGCCGGAAGACGTCCCGCTACTTGCCAACCACTTCCTTGCCACGGGTGCGTCCCGCCTTGGCAAGCAGGTCAAAGGCATCGCACCCGAGGCGCTGGAAAAACTGGTCGCATACTCCTGGCCCGGCAACATCCGGCAGTTGGAGAACGTGCTCGAACGTGCGCTGGTACTGTGCGGTGAACGGGTCGAACCAGGCGACCTGATGCTGCCCGAGCCCAGCCCGACCGGACCGCCGACCGCATCCAGCTCGATGGCCGAAATCGAAAAACAGGTGGTACTCGAGCGGTTGAAGCGGTTCGGCGGCAATCGGACCAAGACTGCTGCCAGTTTGGGCATTTCCCGTCGCACGCTCCTGAACAAACTGGCTGAGTGGAAACAGGAACAAGAGAAATGAGCACCCGGGCCGAACGCTACGAAGTCATCGCTACAATCCAGGACGGTCAGTTTGCAACTAGTTACAAGGCCCGTGACCGCGTACTAGACCGACTCGTGCTTCTGAAAGTACTGCATCCTGAGCAGGCCATAGATGTTGACCTGGTTCAGCGGTTCCGACGTGAGGCCCTGCTCCAGGCCCGGCTCAAACACCCAAATATCGTCACGGTCTATGATTTTGGTTCAGCAGACGACTTCTACATCGCATCTGAATACGTCGAGGGTGTTGCGCTTGACCGGCTTCTGTCTGAAAAGCGTCGTCTGACACTCAAAGAGCTTGCACCGATTGTCCGAGACGTATGCCGGGCACTTGACTACGCCCACAAACAGGGAGTAGTGCACCGCGACCTCAAACCAGCAAATATCATCATCACCCCTGACGGTCATGCCAAACTCACCGATTTTGGGCTCGCCTTTTGCCGGGATCTGGGCCCGATCACCCAGGAAGGCTGTATCGTCGGAACACCGGCATACATGTCCCCAGAACAGACACGCGGCCAGCGCACTGACTACCGCACCGACATATTCTCTCTCGGCGTAGTCATCTACGAAGCACTCACTGGCACAAATCCATTCGCGGCCCCAAGCTTCGCGGACTCGATGAGTCTAGTCCTCGGGTTCAAGCCAAAGCCGCTGGCCGAAGTCGTTCCCGGACTCCCGGTCGGGTTGTCCGATACGGTCGAGCTGATGCTGGCCAAGAACCCGGCTGACCGACCGCAGGACCTGACCGGGTTGTGTTCGGCTCTCGACTTGACTACATCTAGTTCATCCCTGCGTCCGCTGCTATCGTCCGTCCTCGTGCCTGCCCTGATACTACTCGCGCTCGCCGCGACTGAAGTTGCGCTTCTTCCTCTGAAACCCCGCGGCAGTCCCCGGTCGGTAACACCGCTACCGTCACAGAATGCGGCCTGGTCTCAAGTAGCTGTTTCAGTGGAGGACGTGCCTGCTACTGATTCTTCCGTCTTCCCTATTGAGAATCAAGGACCCAGAATCCAGAACAATGTGCCTGACGCGGCACCCAGGTTCTGCTGGGTACGTATCAACGTCTCACCATGGGCTGACGTAAGCATTGACGAACTACCGGTCGGCACCACACCGATTCCCAGACCATTCAAATTGACTCACGGCCGTCACACTATCCAACTGACCAACCCCTACTACCCACCCCTCACGAAGGTCATCCAGCTTACCGACTCAGCCTGCACCCTGATATTCGACCTGAAGAAAGAGTTTGCCTTCCTGGACGTCAGAGTACTGCCATGGGCAGTGCTCGCAATTGACGGCCAGTTTGTGGACACCACACCGCTCGGCCGACCAGTACCGGTTGACCTCGGCACACACACGCTTACCCTTGCTCACCCTGAGCTCGGCTCTGTAACCAAGACTGTCATCACCGACACCGCAGGCCTCTACCGTCTGATATTCGACCTGACGCAAACAAAATGATACTTTTTTCCACAACACACCCTCTGCACTGTACCGGATTTCGTGTCCGGACATCGTGCGCCTGGCATAATTCTTGCAGGAAGCAGAACAAATGATGTCTTGGCTGGTTCTGCTTACTCTCCTTGGTGGCTGGCGTCCTGGTGCACCGATGCCGACCCCGGGTTACGGATTCGCCTGTGCCGAAGTTGCCGGTAAGGTGTACTGCATCGGCGGAGTCAAAGAAAGCATGGACTCACTCATCCCTAGGCTGACAAATGAAGCCTACGACGTCGTGCGTGACTCCTGGATTACCGGTCTTGCACCGCTCCCCGGACCAAGATGGTTTGCTGGTTGCGCCGCGCTTAACGGCAAGGTCTATGTCATCGGCGGCACTGACGGCCGTCGTGACATCGCTCGCGTGGATCGCTATGACCCCAATACCAACACCTGGGATACAGTGGCATCGCTACCAGTACCGGCCCAGGCGCTTGCCGCGGCGGTATTCGACAACGAGCTCTACGCGGTCGGCGGATATTGTGCGAGCAGCGACGGCAGGTACCTGCGCTCCTCGTTCCGATTCGTGCCTGAGCCGGGCCCAGGCCACTGGGTTAGGACCGACTCGCTCGGGTTACCCCGCGCAAGTCTTGGCCTCGCAGCAGCAGCCGGTCGGCTGTACGCGGTGGGAGGCCGGTTCTTCAACAGCACACCCTCCATCGAGTACTACGTGCCCGACCGGTGGCGGACAGGAACAGAGATGCGCACTCCGCGAAGCGGACACGGCGTGGTCGGCGCTGGCGGGTATGTAGCAGCAATTGGTGGAGCTGGCTGCCAGGGGCCCAGAGCATCGGTCGAACTTCTCAACTGCCTTACTGGTGAGTGGCTGCCTGCCGATTCGCTGCCAGCGGCACGAACTTTCTTGGGCGCGGCGTTGTCCGGTACGAAGGTGATCGCTATCGGTGGACAGTGCGCGCAGCGTACGCTCAACTCAGTAGAAATCGCCGACTCACTGCTCATACCATCTGCTGTCGCCGAACCGCAAGACCGGCCCCTGACTCCGATGCCGCGGCTAACTCCAACAATCCGAGCCGGAACAACTCTCAGGCTCCCCTGGTCTGCAACAGTTCTGGATGCCGCTGGCCGGGTACTTTGGGTCTCCGGCAAAGATATGACAATTGACGTCGGACCAGGGGTTTACTTCATCCGGGCACACGGCCAGCCTGAAACCTGTCGGCTTACCGTTGTGAAGTAATGCCCGGTCGCCAACTCGCTTGATACTCCTTTTTCTCATCTTCCGCGCGCTCCTGCCGGTTGAAACCGAGTACCAAGTCGGAAACTACGAAGCCGTCGTCGAGCTTTCGCCAACAGCCCTGTCCTCCCCTGATGTCAGTCGGTCAGATTCGATTCGCATCTACACTGTGTATGGTTCGGCGCTCGTTGCACTAGGCCGCACCCTCGAGGCCGCGGACGCGTTCCGCGAACTAGTCAGAATCAAACCCGGGTACGAGCTGAGCCCTGAGCAGTTCTCTCCCAAAATCCGGCAGGTGTTTGATGCGGTAAAGGCTGAGCAGATGCTACGGCCCGTGGCTGTACGGATTGACACTGTTCTTGTCCGGCCCAAACCAAGTCTCGCCGTGCTTTGTCCCGGTCTTTCCCAGATTCAGCACCACCGGCCGGCCAAGGGGTATATTCTTGTTGGTCTCGGTATTGGGACCGCAACCGGGCTTGTCGCAAGCCATCTGCTCTACAACAATGCCCGCAAGGATTACCTTGCCGCCTCGACCCCGGCTGAGATTGAAGCCGCATATCAGACTGCCAACAGACTAGCCAAGACCCGCTTCACATTCGGCTGTGCGCTGGCCGGAACATGGTTATACAACCTGATTGACGGTCTGCTCCGGCTGTGAACCTGTTGCGCACCACTGTGCAATTCCTGCACACCTGAACCGCAGCCGGCACCTGATTCCACCCGCTGCTCCAGTATGACAGACAAACACAGACTTCGGACCGGCCGGGCACAGTTCTTGCACCTGCCTATCCCATGAAGAAGAACGCGTGGTTCGGCACAACCACCGCAAACCTCAAAGGAGGACGCTTATGAAGAGACTGTTCGTACTGCTACCTCTACTGGTTCTGGCTGTTGCGGTGTCAGCCCAAACCACCGGTATCTCCGGCACCGTGACCGATGCCGAGACCGGGCTCCCGATTGTTCATGCCAAAGTCCACACGATGTGCGGCATGACCTACACCGACAGTGCTGGTCACTACCTACTGAACCTCAGACCGGGTGCGTACGTGGTGACCGCGTCGGCGATGAACTACGAACCCGCGGTGTACCCGGAGACCGTAGTCGTTGTCCATGGCCAAGTCACCGAGCACATTGACTTCGCCCTGAAACCTCAGGTTGGCGGAGAGCTCGGCGCAATTGCCGGCACTGTGACCGACATGGAAACCGGCAAACCCATTCCGCACGCCAAGGTCAGCACCCGCTGTGCGTGCGCTCTCACTGACAGCACCGGCCGCTACACTCTCCGTGGTCTCAGACCCGGAAAGTACGTTGTCGTTGCCTGCGCTCAGGGCTATGAGATGGCGGTCTATCCGGATACGGTTGTGGTCGAACCGGGTCAGACTGTTGAGGGCATTGACTTTGCACTCAAACCAATGGGCGGCGGTCAGTGCGGTGCAATCGCTGGTAAGGTTACGGACGAAAAGACTGGTGAAATCATCCGGGGTGCTATCGTTGTCGCCAAAGGCAACGGCATTGTCCGTCAGGTCACACAGTGCTGCAGTGACTACAAGATTGGAAATCTGCCAGCTGGCAGATATTTCGTTGGCGCGAGCGCCCCTGGTTATGAACCTGGCTCCTATCCTGACTCGGTCGAAGTTGTTGTCGGCCAGGTTACCGAGCACATTGACTTTGCGCTTGTGCCTCAGGGCGGTGGTCAGACCGGCGGTATCACCGGCACCGTGACTGACGAGGAGACCGGCAAGCCTCTGTTCGGCGCGTGTGTGGTCGCCGTTGGCCAAATCACCGCCCGGGCAAACACAAGTCTGGAAGGTGTCTATGCCATCCGTAACCTTCCGGCCGGCACCTACTCAGTGACGGCCAAGGCCCGCGGGTATGAACCGTCTGTGCCCCGGGATGTCGAAGTTGTCGCCGGCCAGATGACCGAAGACGTTGACTTCGCCCTCAAACCGTGCACCCGACAGAAACCCGGTGCAATCTCCGGGGTTGTCACTGACTCGGCCACCGGCAAGCCAATCTTCGCAGCCTGCGTATTCGCCTGGGGTCCGTCTGGCCAGGGTTGTGCCCGCACTGACTCCTTCGGCGGGTACGTGCTGCGTCTCAAGCCCGGACCGTATCTTGTGCGCTGCCATGCCCGTGGTCACTATCCGGCAGTCTATCCTGATACGGTAACGGTCGTCGAGAACGAGACTGTGCCGGGCATCAACTTCGTGCTGAGCCCGGGCCGGCCCCAGTTCGGCGGCATTGCCGGCTTTGTGTACAACGGCTACGAGTGGGGCGAAATCTACGGTGCCAAAGTCATGGCCATCGGCCCGAATGGCAGCTTCGAGACATTCACCAACGAACACGGCGAATACTTGTTCGACGGACTTGAGCCTGGCGACTACCGGCTCGAGGTCACTGCTCAAGGTTACGCTCAGGAACTCTATCCTGACCTACTCTCAGTTGAACCAGATGATATCGCCTCCTTCGCGAGTCCGGCGGTCTATCCGTTGACCGGTATTGAGGATGCTGCGGGTTTCAACCCCGTAACCACCCGCCGCATCTCTGCCTCCCCCAATCCGGTCCGGAATACAGCCACGGTCCGCTGGGAAGTGCCACTTGCCGGTCATGTACGACTTAGCGTACTGGACAACACCGGCCGCGTCGTGCGTGCCATCCAGAACGGATTTCAAAGCTCTGGGCAGTACAGCGCGACTTGGAACGGCACCAACGACCGCGGTGAGCAGCTTCCCGCCGGCGTGTACTTCTACCGACTCGAGACTCCCATGTGCCAGGAACTCGAGAAAGTAGTGCTCGCACGCTAGCAGCGGACAACCGGACTCTGGCGGCGCGGTTCCCCCCGCGCCGCTTCCTATTGTAGGGCCACGGCCCAATCCGTCGCTGTCGGACCACCGCGAAGCCCCGGCCGGCCCGAGGACAGCCAATACCCGGGTCTGGGACGAAGCCACTGGATCGCGGAACAACGAGCCGGGCGGTTCATGCTTGCCTCGGCCTCTGCAACTGGTATATTCTGCCCATGAAGGTGCTTGTAACCGGCGGTGCCGGCTATATCGGTTCGGTAATGACGAAACTACTTCTTGAGGCCGGGCACGAAGTCACCGTGCTCGACAATTTGTCATACGGTCACCGAGCTGCAGTATCTCAAGGAGCACATCTGGTCGTCGGCGACGTGGGCGATCGCGCACTTCTTGACCGTTTGCTTGCACCGCACTCCCGCACGCCTGCTTTCGACTGCATTCTTCACTTTGCCGGGTTCATCCGGGTACCAGAATCGGTTGAGAAGCCGGACCTCTACTTCGAGAACAACGTAACTAAGGCCGGCGTGCTGCTCGATGCAGTCTGCTGGGCCGGCATCCGTTGTTTTGTCTTCTCCTCTACCGCTGCGGTGTATGGCGAGCCCGAGCGCGTGCCGATACCAGAGGACGCGCCAGTCCGGCCCACCAATCCCTATGGCGAGACCAAACTCCGATTCGAGGAACTCCTTGCTGCGCGCTCCCGTGAATTCAACCTGCGTTGCGTCTTCCTGCGTTACTTCAACGTCTGCGGAGCTTACGCGGGTCTGGGCGAGGACCACCGGCCTGAGACTCATCTGATTCCACTCCTGCTGCGTTCCGCGCTCGACCCCGGGTACGAATTCACCATCTTCGGCAACGACTACAACACCCGGGATGGTACCTGCATCCGCGATTACATCCACGTCTATGACCTCTGCCGCGCACATCTCCTTGCTCTGTCTGCCATTGCTTCTCCAAAGCCCGGGGTCCAGGGTCGTCCATTGATTTACAACCTCGGCTCTGGCCAGGGCTTCACGGTCAAGGAAGTTCTTGCCGCAGCTGAGAAGGTCCTCGGCCGCAAACTAAAGTATCGCATAGCCGGCCGCCGGCCAGGCGACTCGCCGGCGCTTATTGCATCGTCCAAGAGGATTGAGCAAGAACTTGGCTGGCAGCGCGAAAAGCCCGACCTCGAAACAATGATTGCAGATGCCTGGGACTTTCATCGCAGAAACCCTTCTGGTTACCCTGACTGACGGTAGGAATCAACGGCTGTCATGAGACAAGTTCCAGGCACTGCGCGTTGCCAAAGCAGGAAATGACAAGAGAAGGAGGCTCAGAATAATGATGAAACCCGCGTTTCTTGTATTTACTGCAGGCCTGCTTGCGTCCGGGTGCGGTCAGACCCACCTGGCTGGACCAGAGTCCTCGACCGGCCAGTCCGGCATCGTAAGGCTACCCGAGCCCGTCCGAAAGGGCACGATGAGCGTCGAGCAAGCTCTGGCTGAGCGGCGGTCAATCCGCGAGTACGGTGACGCGGAACTGACATTGGCTCAGGTAGGACAGTTGCTCTGGGCAGCTTACGGGATAACCCAACCAATTGAGAAGCCCGGCTGGCTGCGCGGCGGGTTGAAAACCGCACCATCTGCCGGTGCGCTCTACCCTTTGGAATTGTACATTGTGGCCGGCAAAGTTACCGGGCTTGCTGCCGGCGTGTACCGGTACCGGCCGGAATCACACGATCTTGTCCTGGTGAAGTCGGGCAACCGCCGGGCCGAGCTGTGCGCGGCGGCCTATGGCCAGGCTTCAGTCCGGAATGCACCGGTTTCAATCGTGTACTCGGCCGTATTTGAGCGCACAACCGCCAAGTACGGAAACCGGGGTCGGGAGCGGTACGTATGCATGGATTTGGGCCATTCGGCTGAGAACGTTTATCTCCAGTGCGTATCACTGGGTTTGGGTACAGTGGCAATCGGTGCGTTTCAGGACGCGGACGTAAAGACAGCAGTTGGAATGCCAAAGGAAGAAGAGCCGCTGTATATCATGCCGGTTGGCCGAACCCGGGGTGCGGAATAGTCGGCTGCTTCTGACGGTAGATACATTTGACTGGCGGCCAATTGTCGCTAGTTTCTCTGGTAACAGAACGGAGGACAAGATGAAAAATCGCCTGCTTACATGCACCATCTGCATCGGACTCTTGATTGCCTGCGCCAGAAAAAGCGTTTCTGCGGCACCGACCAGCGGCTCTGCACCGGACCCGGCCGCAGCCACGAAGCTCGTTGCCGCAAATAACGAGTTCGGACTCAACCTGTTCCGCGAACTGTTCGCGGCCAAACCCCAGGACAACATCTTCATCTCACCGACAAGCATCGCCCTGGCCTTGGGCATGACCTGGAATGGCGCTCTGGGCCAGACCCGGCAGGCAATGGCTGACGTAATGCGCATTTCCGGCCTGACAGTTGACGACCTGAGCACGGCTGGAGCAGCGCTGCTTTCCGCGCTTCAGTCCGCCGACCCCAAGGTCAAGCTCGAAGTCGCCAATTCTCTATGGGTAAGGCTTGGATTCAAGCTTGCCAAATCGTTTGTTGACCGGAATCGGCAGTTTTTTTCAGCCGATGTCACAAGCCTTGACTTCGCTGACCCGAAGTCGGTTAGTCGCATCAACGGCTGGGTCGCGCAAAAGACTCATGACAAGATAAAGTCCATTATCACCGAACTTTCGCCCGAAGAGGTGCTACTGCTCGTCAATGCGGTGTACTTCAAGGGAACCTGGACAAGAGAGTTCGACAAGAAGCTGACCCGGGAACGCGAGTTTTACCTTACCAACGACGTGCAGAAGCGGCATCCGATGATGTCGCAGGAGGACGATTTCCGGTATTACGAGGGCGAGGGCATGCAGATGGTGCGGCTGCCTTACGGCAACGGCCGGCTCGGCATGCTCGTGTTCCTGCCTGAGCAGGACCGGGGATTCCAGGATTTTGTCGCCGGTTTCAGCGCCGCGAATGTCAGTCGTTGGCTGGACAGCCTGCGTTACGAAGAGGGCGAAGTCGTCCTGCCGAAATTCAAGCTCGAGTACGACAAGAGCCTATCGAGCACGCTCAAGGCGATGGGCATGGCGGTGGCGTTCGGGCCAGAAGCAGACTTCAACGGCATGCTCGACAAACGGAGCCTCGTACCTTTCTACATCAGCGACGTATTGCACAAGACGTTTGTCGAGGTGAACGAGGAAGGCACTGAGGCGGCAGCGGTAACCGCGGTCAAGATGGTGGCGACCGCGATGCCAGGCGAAGTCAGGAGGTTCTCGATGGTGTGCAACCGTCCGTTCGTGTACGCCATCCACGACGAAAAGACCGGCTCGATCCTATTCATCGGCGCCTTGCTCGAACCGAAACTGTAGCAGGATGATGTGAAACAACCGGCTCCTGGTGAAGCACCAGGCACAACTCTCATAAACGCGCCGAAGCGCCTCACTGTCGTCCTCATGGCGGTACTCGCCGCAGCGGCCTACGCCGGCCCGCCGCCGGGCGCACAGATAGTTCGGGCCGGCAATTCTTTCGGCTTCCGACTCCTTTCCAGCGTGCTTGCCCGCCAGCCCTGGCGCAACACCGTCATTTCGCCAACGAGCGTGACACTGGCGTTGGCAATGGCTTGGAACGGAGCCAAGGGCGAAACTCAAGATTCGATGGCCAGAGCACTTGGGTATCCGGACATTGAACCTGATGTCATCAACATCGCCAACTCGGCCCTGCTTGCCCTGCTCCAGTCCCACGGCCCGCAAGAACAACTCGAAATCGCCAACTCGCTCTGGGTCCGCAACGGCGTTCCGCTTGCCCAGGATTACATCCAGACCTGTGAGGACTTCTACGATGCCAAACTTGCCGCGCTCGATTTTGGCGACCCGAAGTCAGTCGACCTCATCAACAACTGGGTGAGACAGAAAACCCATGACCGAATCCAAGGGATTGTGCCCCAACTCGATGTCCGGGATGTGCTCATACTCGTGAATGCGGTGTACTTCAAAGCTCAGTGGAGCAGACAGTTCGACCCGAACCTCACCCGGGAACAGGACTTCTACCTTCCAAGCGGCGGCGTAAGGCCGACAAAGATGATGCGGACCCGGGGCGAATACCAGTATTACGCCAGTAGCAGATTCCAGCTTGTCCGCCTGCCGTACGGCGACGGCCGTTTCTCGATGCTTGTCTTCCTTCCGGTTCGACTCGAGCCCGAAGAACCAACCAAGGACGACCAAGGCAATGTCACAAACGCCCATCTGGCCAAGGCAGTCTGGGACCTCGTAGAAAGGATGAACCTAGAAACATGGCAGCGCTGGCAGGACAGTATGACAACAGTCGAGGCCGAAATTGTCCTGCCGAGACTCAAGCTCGAATATGAAGAGGCCTTAGGTCCAGCGTTATCCGAACTCGGCATGTCAATCGCCTTCGACCCGACCCGGGCCGATTTTTCAGGAATGCTGCCCGCTCCCATTGACATGCCCTTCTACCTGAACGAAGTCCTGCACAAGACTTTCATCGAGGTAAACGAAGAAGGCACCGAGGCCGCAGCAGTCACTTCCATCAAGAAAGAAGCTGGGGCCGCATCAGGGCGACAACCATTCCTTGTGGTCGTAAACCGGCCTTTTCTCTTTGCCATCGTTGACAACAAATCCGCTGCCGTGCTGCTCCTCGCCACGGTCTTCGACCCGGGGGCGTAGAGCTTCGGCGCTCTCAGACCACAGCGAAAACGTCATACCTGCACCACAACGAAAGTGTCATAGGCACTCTCTGCCAAAGTCCGTCTAAGCTTAGGTTGGTGTTGCAGGCGAATATGAGGAATCTCGCCCACCCGGTCGTACCGGATGTGGACCGTGCCATCAAACCATCGCCATACCGTGACCTTGGTGCCGGCAATGCAGACACTGCGAACGTTGAGCTTGAGTTCGTAGCGATGTCCGTGGTAGCGCAGGGTGTTGTCATTGGCAACCTGCCGGGTAGTCTTGGCGCACAGCATGGTGCGCAGGTCGAGTCCGTCGGCTACCGGCCTGAGGGCGGGTTCCGGCTCACGCGGCTTGACCCCGAAACGTTCAGCATACTTGGGGATGAACACCCGGTTGAGATAGTCCGTGGCCCGCAGAGGGTCGGTGATGCGGTGATGGTCCAGTTCTGCCACCAGTCGGTCCTGAAATGACTGGTTGATACGTTCTCTCCGACGCCGTGCCTGCGAGCCGTTGGCAAAGATGCATTCGACCGCCACTGCATGGCACGAACTGCGTCGGCAGGTCGTCACGCTGGCAGCGATGCACGCCGCCATGGCGTGTAGTGGTGAATTGACTGGCCCGATCAAGATACAAAGCCCCTGGGAGGCCGTAACGGCAGGCGACCTGATAGAAGAAAAACCTCAAAACAGCCGGCAAGCGTCTCCTGAGGGTTGAATTTGCCCCACAGTGGCCTGCCGGTGGCGTCGTCGGTGGCGAGGATGAGGGTTGCGGAGGGACGGTTGGGGCCAAACCATAGATGGGGATTGCCGTTGATGAAGACCAACTCGCCGAAGCGGGCGCGGCGTTCCCGGCAACGGCAGCGATTGCTTTGCGACCGGGGGCATCGTTACTGACATTCTCCCTGTGCCACGACCCTATGACATTATCCTTGTGGTTCCACAGTGTGCAGGCCCAAATCCCGATGCAGAAGTTGAAGTTTGCGGCCAAAGGCGCTTGATACGACAGTTGTGATACCATAAAGTGCCGCGAGCTGCTCAAGCGCTGTTGTG
>JBDRUN010000020.1 GCA_039801365.1 candidate division WOR-3 bacterium | reverse complement strand
TCGGGCGTGACCCAGCAACCATGACACGTTGGCTCATTGTCTCTAGAGGCCGAACTCATGGCGTGTTTCCGGCCGCACCAGTGCTGGCACCTGAAGGAGTCGTCGGCAAAGTTGTCGCCGCCGGCGAACACCAAGCTTTGATCCAGACCATCCTCGAGCCCGAATCGAGGGTTTCGGTAATCAGCGCCCGCTCCCGGGTGCCAGCACTCTGTCGCGGCGCCGGAACCAGACTCACCTTGGACTATGCGGTCAAAGGCTCGGCCTTCCTTCCGGGCGACACCATTGTCACCGCTGGCACCGGCCAAGTGTTTCCACACGGCCTGGTCGTGGGCGTCGTAGAGAAAGCCGAGGACCGACCGACCGAACTGTTCAAGTCGGTGACGGTTCTACCCCTCGCCGATATCGCGAAACTTGAACAGGCATTCGTGTTCTGCCTGTCCCTGCCGCCCGAATCCCTCTGGACCGACCCCTGGCTTGACAACCTTGCTCCGGCCGAAGTCCAAGTCCCGCCGTCAGTCGAAGAAAGATGAGACTATTGCTCATATGCCTTATTGAGTACGTCCTGTGCTTGGTCCAGACTAGCCTCGGCCCGTTTGGACCCGACCTCGTATTGCTATCTCTATTTATCATTGCCCTTCACGAAACGAGACTCGCGGCAACGGCGCTGGCATTCCTGGCCGGCCTGTGTCTTGACCTTTCGGTGCCCGCCAGTCTCGGCGTCAATGTAGCCATCTATACTGCGCTGACCTACGGCGTCGCTTCAGTCCACGCACTTCTCTATCGCAGCCGCTGGCATCTGGTGTTGCTCGTGCTCGTCGGCCTTGTGGCTCGGCATGGTCTTCGGTTTCTTGTCGGAGCCGAGTTGCCCGCACCAACTCCGCTTGCCGTGTCCGGTGGACTGACTCTGCTGCTTGTGTTACCGGCCGACTGGCTCGGCTCCCGGCTCCTGCAGACAAGGGCCACATGAACTGCCCAGCCCGTCCGCAGACTCACACTTGATCATGCCTGGAATAAACCGGCACAAACAGCTTTCGTTTGTACTCGCCGGCCTATTTGGAATTCTCACGCTGCGCCTGGCTCAACTCCAGCTTGTTCAGGGCTCACGGTACGCGCGCCTGAGCGAACGCAATCATGTGCGCCGAGTCGTGCTTTCTGCCCCGCGCGGCCGCATCTTCGACTGTCGGGGCCAACTCCTGGCCGATACTCGGCCCTCATTCACGGTCTCGGTCATACCCACTGAAATGGACAGTACCACCCTGCTCTTGCTCTCCCGGCTTCTCGGTATTCCACTCAGTGAACTCCAGTCCAGAGTTCGACCGTTCAGCCTGACGCCTTCACCGGTCACGGTCCGACGCAACCTAGACATTGCCTCGGTTCTACGGCTTGAGGAAAACAGCTTCCGCCTACCGGGAGTCAGGGTCAGCGTTGACCCGATTCGCTGCTATCCGGCAGGCGAGGCCGACTGTCACGTACTTGGTCACTTAGGAGAGGCGGGCGAACAGGACCTCGGACCTGACTCAGACTATCGGCTGCTTGACTACATAGGCCGGGACGGTATCGAAGCCCAGTACGAACGTCTGCTCCGGGGCCACGACGGTTACGAGTACATTGAAGTAGACGCCCGAGGTCGCGAAATCGGAACAATTGCCGAAAAACGACCGGTCCAACCTGTTCCTGGCCTTGACCTGCATCTGACAATTGACCAGCGGCTACAAGAACTTTGTCTGAATCTGACCGCGGGCTACCGCCGATGCGCTGTCGTCGGTATGGACGTACGAACCGGTGCCATACTGTGTCTCGTGTCACGCCCGGTATTTGACCCGGCCATGTTTCTTTCTCCTATTCCCGGCGAAACCTGGGCTCGGTTCACCGCCGGTCAAGACAAACCATTTTTCAACCGCGTAACCTGTGCCGGGTATCCTCCCGGCAGCGTCGCCAAGCCAATAGTTGCCTTGGCTGCCCTGCACCACGGTGTAGTCACTGGCCATACCCGATTTGAACCGTGCACCGGGTCGTACAAGTACGGTAACAGAGTTTTCCGGTGCTGGGCACGGCACGGCAGTCTCGACCTCACGGGCGCCATCACTCATTCCTGCAACATCTACTTCTACCAGCTCGGCCTTACACTTGGCCTGGACAGTCTGGTCTCGTTCTGCGCCGGCATGCCACTCGGCCGGATTACCGGCGTGGACCTGCCCGCTGAGAACCCGGGCAACATCCCTTCCCGTGCCTGGCTTGATGCAAAGTATGGCAAGGGCAAGTGGACCTCAGGCGTACTCCTGAACTTCGCCATCGGCCAGGGCGAAATTCTTACCACTCCGCTTCAGCTTTGTGTCACCTACGCCGGCATCGCTAACAATGGCGTTTTCCCGCGTCCCCACCTTCTGGCCGCGGTAGATTCAGCCGGCCGTCGGATCATGCAGACTAAAGTCCTGGCTGACACAACTCAACTTGCTTCAAATGACCTAAAGTTGGTCAAGCGGGCGCTTGAACGGGTTGTGACCTACGGTACTGCTCGTACCGCCCAACTTAAAGAGATACCCATCGCAGGCAAGACCGGCACCGCTCAGAATCCTGGAGCTGACCATGCTTGGTTCGTCGGCTATGCTCCGGCCGACGACCCGCAGGTCGTCTTCGCGGTATTGGTCGAGAACGCCGGCCACGGTGGTACTGTAGCTGCACCGATCGCCAGCCGGCTGATTCAAGCCTCCCTTGACTCTGATGCCAGCGCAGACAATGAATCGGATTGACCTAAGAATAGTTCTGCCGACTATCCTGCTGACAGCATTCGGCATGCTTGCAATCTACTCTACTGGCGGCATCCACTATCTTGTTCGTCAGCTGCTGTTCCTACCCGTTGCTGTCGCCGGATTTCTGGGCGCGTACTTCATACCCCGCCGATATCTACTCGGGCTGGCCGAGGCGGCCTACGCTCTGGGACTCGCCCTGCTTGCGCTCGTGCTTTTCTTTGGTACAGGTTCTGGCTCCAACCGTTGGTTCATGATCGGGCCGGTGGCACTGCAGCCGTCGGAGTATGCCAAGCTCGCCGCTGTCCTCATGCTCGCCAAACACCTCTCGGCCCAGCGCGAGACTCAGTTCACGTTCCGTAGTCTTCTCCTACCCGTCCTCATCTGTCTGGCACCGGCTCTGCTCGTACTTGCCGAACCGGACCTGTCAACAGCTATCCTACTCAGCCTAGTCCTGGCTGCGATGCTATACTGGAACGGACTCAGCGCTCGTCACATTCTTCTGCTCTATACCCCACTCCTGTCGTTTGCCGCCGGATTCTCGCTGTACATCTGGATACCATTATTCATTCTCCTTGCCATCGTCATGCTGCGGCGCACAAGCCTCTTCCGCAGCCTGATTGCACTTGCGACGAGCGTTTTCTTCGGTCTGCTTTCACCCCTCTCCCTGCGCCTGCTTCGAGAATACCAGGTTGACCGCATCCGTAGCTTTCTAGCGCCCTGGCTTGACCCGCACGGCGTCGGCTGGAACGCCATCCAGTCCCGCATTGCGATTGGCTCCGGCCGTTTTCTCGGCAAGGGTTTTCTACGCGGTAGCCAGAATCGGCTTGGTTTTCTGCCCAACCGACATACCGACTTCGTTTTCTCCTGTATAGGGGAAGAGTTCGGTTTCCTGGGCAGTGTCATTCTGCTCTCTCTGTTCGGGCTGCTCGTCTACCGGTTTCTACTGGTAGCCTCCTCCACGCGCGACCGCTTTGACTCGTTGCTCTGTATCGGGTGCGCGACGGTTTTCGCCGGTCAGGTATTTGTCAACATCGGCATGCTCCTCGGACTCCTGCCGATTACCGGTATCGCCCTGCCATTCACAAGCTATGGCGGCTCCTCGCTGCTCCTGAGCTACATCATGGTCGGCTTGGTCCTCAACGTCAGAGCCAAACCGGAATGACCGACCTTCGTTCCTTCACCCTCGCTCAGCTCACCGAACTATGCACGCGGCTGGGCTGGGAGCCATACCGGGCTAAACAGATGTACTCTTGGCTCTGGCAAAAAGGCGTCACGACTCTCGACGCAATGACCGACCTTGGAAAGGACAAACGTACCCGGCTCGCACAAGAGTTCGAGATAAGAGAACCGACGCTGGAAAAATTCGTGCAAGACATAGACGGCACAACCAAGTTCACATGGCGGCTGTCAGACTCCTCGGTGATCGAGTCGGTCTTCATACCTGAACCCGACCGCCGCACCGTTTGCGTCTCCTCCCAGGTCGGCTGCGGTCTTGGGTGTGTGTTCTGTTACACCGGTACGATGGGCTTCAGCCGCAACCTCAGCTGGCACGAAATCACCGCTCAGGTTCTGGGGGTAAGAAGAAAAGTTCAAGAGCAGGATTCCACATCCCACCACGCGAAGCGCTCCGGAAACCGGGAAACAGGACCTGCCATCACAAACGTTGTCTTCATGGGAATGGGCGAACCGTTCCTGAACTACGACGCAACAATCGAAGCCCTGACCCAACTAAACTGTGACTACGGTCTAAAGATCGGCGCCCGCAAAATGACAGTATCAACTGCGGGTATTCCAGACGCTATTCGTCGCTACGCCCGGATACCACTCCAGACCAGACTTGCCGTTTCACTCAATGCGACGGACAACGAAACCCGAGACCGACTGATGCCGGTGAATCGCAGCTTTCCACTCGAAGAACTGATGCCGACCGTTCAAGAATTCACCCGGATAAAGCACAAGCGCGTAACGTTTGAGTATGTACTCATTGACGGAGTGAACAACCGAAAACAGGACGTTCGCCAACTGGAGCGGCTGCTCAAAGGGATTCCGTGCAAGGTCAACCTGATACCCTTGAACCCGTTTCCCGGCTGCGAATTCCGGGCACCGTCTGAGCATGAAGTTGAACGATTCCGGCGGGCTCTGTTTCCGCTTCTCCCTGCGGTCACCATCCGGCGCAGCCGCGGAACTGACATTCTCGCGGCCTGCGGTCAGCTCGCCAGCAGCATAACCCTGGCTGCTAGTTGAAGAACCGGCAGCCGGCAACCTGCCTGTCAACGCACACGTAGCCCCGTTTCTACAATACCTCGGTCCACCTCGACTCCGGCACGGAAGGTAGAATCTCGGCCAGACCACCGGAAAACTGGAGCCTGACTTCGGTCCTCAATGCCGCGTTCTAACCGCAACTCAGTCGCCGCCTGACACAGTGTCTGAAACCGGACCTGAGCCAAATAGTCAGGACGGCATTCAAGTATCCATTCAGACCGGCTGTGATACCGGACGTAACAAAGCACCTTAACTCCTCGTTTATCAGAAACTTGAGATACTATCTGATGCTCCACCTCAGTTCTGAACTCAACTGCCGGCTGACCAACCATCTCGCTCCAAGACTGAAAACCCGACTCAGATGGGGAGTCACTCCCGGGGTAACTGGGTAACCCCCTGCCCGTGTGCCGGCTCCCGTGCCGGGTGCGAGATAATGTCGGATATGTAGAGTCCTAGTGAATTCCCGTGGATGCAGTAAGGGCGTCTCCGCCATCGCCCGGCTAGGACAACCTCAGTGTTACTCTGACCTCAAAGCCGCACAACCTGAGCCAAGGCGGTACGCCTGCCTACTCGGGCACCGGCCGCCCCCGGCTGTGCTACTTGGAATAGACGACCCGCCGTGGAAACGGGATCTCGATGCCCGCGGCATCGAATGCCTGTTTGAGTGCAAGACGCAGGGACCGCTCTGCTTCCCAGTGCTGCATCGGCCTGACCTTTGCCACCACGCGAATCCTCATCCCTGAGTCGCCGAACGCGACGATGCCCTGGACCACTGGCGGCTCCAGCGCGATGTCTTGGAATGATTCGTACCACCGCTCAGCTGCGGTTCGAGCAACAGCCAGACTTTTCTCCACATCTTGTTCATAGGCAATGTCAACCGTCACAAGTGCACGCGTGAACCCACGGTTCGCGTTACCAAACTTGGTAAGCTCACCGTTCGGAACCACGTGCAGTACGCCATCGAACCCGCGTAACTGCGTAGCCCTGAAACCCACTTTCTCGACCGTGCCGGCGATATCGCCAACCGTCACGTAGTCGCCGACACTGATAAGGTCTTCGAAAAGGATAAAGAATCCGGAGATAAAGTCCCGCACCAAGGTCTGTGCTCCAAAACCCACGGCCAGTCCAATCACACCTGCTCCGGCCAGAATCGCGGCATAGTCCACTCCAAGCGTGCGCAGACAGAGAATAATGGCGACAAACAGTATGCTGTACCCGAGAATGCTCTGGATGAGAGAGACGAGCGTCCTGGCTCTGCGCTCACGCGCTCCGCCCTTCTCGACAACGCGGCGCATTATTCTGGCGACAACAAAGTACACCAGCCAGGCAGCCACAATGATGAGTACCAGATGGATTGCCTTGACCGCGTACTCAGCCAGTTTCTCCGGCGCAAGCAGCCTCGTCTTCAAAGCCTGCCAGAACATGCTACTCTCTGACCTCCAGCCTTCCGGCCGGACCGTCCAGTACCTGGCCTACCACAACGGCCTCAACTCCCTTCTCACCGGTCATCTCTCTATACCGCTCCACGCTCTGCTCGGGCAGACTTACCAAAAGCCCGCCCGAACTCTCTGACTCCCAGAGCAGATTGCGGTCTGATTCCGGTATTGCCGGGTCCCAGTCAACGAGTGGTCCGAAGCTCGACTCGTTCATTGCCACGCCGGCATCAACGACGCCAGCTGCAGACAGCTCGCGAACCGTTGGGAGAAATGGGATTGAGCTGAATGTCAACCGGATCCCCACTCCACTTGCTTCGGCCATCTCCTGCGCATGACCCAGAAGCCCGAACCCGGTTATGTCAGTCGTCGCATTCGCGTCGCACGCAACGAGCGCCTCGGACCCGGCCCGGTTCAAAGTCATCATTGACTTGGTTGCGGCCTGATACAGCAGGTCGTCAACCTTCTCTTCGTTCATCATCACCTGGGCGAAAATACCGGTCCCCAGCGGTTTGGTCAGAAGCAGCACATCACCTGGCTTTGCACCCGCATTGGTTACGATGCGCCTTGGAGCAATCGTGCCGGTCACGGCCAGGCCGAACTTGATTTCCTTTTCGTTGAACGTATGCCCGCCACACACGACCGCCCCCGCCTCGGCAACCGCGTCCTCGCCGCCCTGGAGAATCGCAGCAAGCCAGGCCTTGTCAGCCGGAGCCGGAAACCCGATGACATTTAGTGCGGTTACCGGGGTTCCGGCCATCGCGTACACGTCTGAGAGTGAGTTCGTCGCCGCAATCCGCCCGAACGTGTAAGGGTCTTCAACCATCGGCGTCAGAATATCCACTGTCTGGACCAGAGCCAGATCCTTGTGCAACAGAAAGACACCCGCATCATCAGCGGTGTTGATGCCGACGAGTAGCCTCGCGTCTTCGTGCCGCTTCAGTTTGTCAAGTACCAGCGCCAACTGCGCCTTGCCGAGCTTGGATGCTCAACCGGCGCAGCTAACCGTGGCCAGTATTCCACGCTTAGCCATGAACCTCCAGACAACAGAACAAAACTGCTCCCACGCGGCGGGGCTTGGCCGCTTCCGTAGTGGTTGGCCATTGGGACCTCTCCTCGCCAGTCATTTCCTCAGTACTCTCACCTCGCCTTTCCGCTGCGTCACACCTCTTGAGTCAAGGTAGTTCAAGAGCGGAATCAGGTACTTGCGCGTTGTCTTAAGCTCCTGCCTGATTTCAGAAGCGGTCAGCTCCGGCTTGCGGCCGAACATCTGCCGGACTCTCTCCTCCGCCTGCCTGATCGTGTCGCGGTGTAGCACAACCGATTCGCCCACGTCCACAAGCGTGCCAGTTTCGAGGAGCGCGGCCCGTACCCGCTCGGCCTCCCTCTTCTCGGCCCGGGCTAGGGTATCGGTCAACGAAGGAGATTGCAGACCGGCTTCACGAAAAACAGCCTCGACCTGGTCAAAGAGTCGCTGCTCAGCCGGACTCAGTTCTGGTTTGTGTCCTGACAACCGTACCCGGTCGCCATCCAACACAACTTTGCGTTCGGACGAAAGGCTCCCGAGCACGGTCTCAAACATCGGCAACGGCAGCCCAGCCTTAGCACGCAGTTCTGGCTTGCGCAGTCCAAGCCGAAAAGGGTTCTCCTTATGAAAATGTTCTAGCGCTTCGAGAACGGTGCTCCCAGCTTCGGTGAATGCCTTCTCATGCGTCACGTACTCTTTGGACTCGAACGCAAACCGCCGTGCCTTGCCGGCCCGAACCAGTACTGCAAGCAGCTTTTCCGCGTCCGTTTGCGCGATGGCGAGGTCTCTGGCTACCTGGGCCAGAGTCTTAGCATCGAACCGGTTCTTCATCAGATACTGCTCCAACACAATGCCTGCTTCACCTGAGCGCAGCGCTCGCAATCGGTTCACGGTGCCTTCGTCGAAACGGCGTTCCTTTCCAGGATTTGGCTCGAGTACCACGCCACCGCCTATCGTTCGCTGCGGCGCAAAGGTCCGGATCACAAAATGGTCGTTCCAGTCGCACACCACCGGCTCTTCCGCCCGGCACTGAACCAGCGCCTCCTTACCCGGCTCCAGCTCCTTGGTGTCAAGCAGCAACACCCGGCACATGACCTCGGCCGTGCCGATGTGGAGCTTGAGCCTTGTCATATTGCGCAGCGGTCGGCCCGCATCCTTCAGTAAGTAGCAGGTAGCGTTGAACATCATCGTTGGCGTGTAATAGCCCACGGTCGCAAGCACGTGGCCCCGAGTCACGGTCGTGCGCTCCACACCTTGGAGGTTGAGCGCGGCGCGTTCACCAAGACCTGCGGTCTCGACCGAACGGTTGTGCTCCTGAATCCCCCTTATCCTGACTTCGCAGCGTTCGGGTAGAAGCTCGAGCCGGTCTCCAACCCGGACCTGCCCGGAAAGCACCGTGCCGGCTACCACGGTCCCAAAGCCCTTCATCGAGAAGCTACGGTCAATCGGCATCCGGAAAACGCCCCGGTCCGGCTTCGGCTCAACCCTGCCGGCAAGGGTTACAATCGCCTGCCTCAGTTCAGCAACACCCTGACCGGTGAGTGCAGAAACGGCCAGCATCGGTGCGTCCTCGAGAAACGAACCTTTCACCAATTCTGCCACATCCTGCTTCACAAGTTCAAGCATCTCGGCATCAACGAGGTCAACCTTGTTTATTACCACGAGGCCCTGCCTAATTCCCATCAGTCGGCAGATCTCGAAGTGTTCGCGGGTCTGGGGCATCACACCATCGTCTGCTGCAACCACAAGCACCACCATGTCAATAGTACTGGCACCGGCCAACATGTGTCGCACGAACCTCTCATGCCCGGGCACGTCAATGACCGTAATGTCAGTCCCAAGAAAGGCGAAGCCGAGGTCGGTTGTCATGCCCCGTTCCTTCTCCTCCTTGAGCCGGTCTGGGTCAGTCCCGGTCAGGGCTCGAACCAGGGCGCTCTTGCCGTGGTCAATGTGTCCCGCGGTTCCGACTACGACGTGCATAGGAGAGTCAGGCAGGTAAGATTCTTCACAACCTGCTCCTTTGTCCGCGGCCCGGGATTCCGAGTTCGTCCCGGTACTTCGCCACGGTCCGGCGTGCAATCTTGATACCCTCGGCGGCCAGTTTCGCGGCTATCTCGTCATCGCTCAGTGGCTTGGACTTGTCCTCCTGCTCAATAATCTGTTTCACCCTTTCCTGGATACTGGTGCGAGACTTGTCGCCGGCCCCAGCCCTAAAGAAGTGCTTGAGCGGAAATATGCCGAAGCACGTCTCGACGTACTTACCGGCGGTGGCACGCGATGCGGTTGAAGGATGCACGCCCAGTCGCTCGGCTGCGTCCTTGAGCGTCGCCGGCTTCAGGTATTCGGGCCCATGCAAGAAGAAATCGCGCTGGTCGTTGATGATGATTTCCATCAACCGCCGCAAGGTCCGACGCCGGGACTCGATGCCACGGAGAAACATGAGTGCTCGGGCCAGCTTCTCACGGGCGAACTTCACCTGCTCCTGGGAATACGCCTTCGGGTTGCGCAGAATTTCGACGTACCGGCGTGAAAGCCTGAGTCGAGGAAGCGAATCCTCATTCGCCTCCGCTACGAGCTGACCGTCCCGCCACTCCACACTGAAGTCCGGCGATACGTATTCGACCCGACCGGCAGCGAAACGACGCGCTGGGCGTGTCTCAAGCAAGAGTATCTTTGACACCGCGGCTCTAACCTCGTCCTCGGTCACACCGCAAAGCTTGGCAATCCGGTCCACCTTCTTCGCAAGCAGAAGGTCCCAGTGTCGGGTTACAAGCTGGCACTCGAGACTGGCCGGGTCTGCACCTGCCAGCTCAAGCTGGACAGCAAATGACTGCTGTTGATTCCGACACCCGATGCCACCCGGCTCAATGCGCTGAATCAGGTAGAGTATCTCCCGCAACTTGGGAAGCTCAACCCCCTGATTCTGCGCCAATTCCTCCTCACTGACAGATAGGAAACCATCTTCGTCCAGCGCACCCAGCACCCCCTCTGCGATCGGCATATCTTCCTCTGGAAGTACTGCCCGCAACCTGGGCAACAACACTTCTCTCAGGTCCGGTTCCGGTCCGGCCGCAAGCTCTATCGGGTCCGGTCTGTCGTCTGACCCGAGTGAACTGGGCAGGCTCGGCAGACCGCCATCATCCGGCATCAGGTCCTCAACTGAATACTCATCACTCGGCTGCGGCTCAGCCGGGTCCTCGGTCTCGCCGGGCCTCAGCTCATCCGACGCACCGGGCGAGTCGGCCGGATCGCCTCTGACCGGTTCATCCGGCAAATCGGCGAGCAGCTCCTCGGACGTCTGCAGCTCCACACCTGGATCAGGCGATTCTCCGGCATCATCTGCTTGCTCCAGAGCCGGGTTTTCCTCCAGTTCCTGCCTGACCATTGCCTCAAGTTCGAGTGTCGGCACCTGCAACAGCTCGAGATTGAGGATAAGCTGGGGCGACAGTACCAGGTCCAGCCGTTGATTGAGTCCCAGTTCCAATCTCATATCCGGAACCGCTCGCCAAGATACACCTGCCGGGCCTTTGGGTCATTGACCAGGTCGTAGGAAGTCCCGGACAAGAGCACCCGCGCGTCGTACATAATATACGCCCGGTCAGTAATCTCAAGCGTCTCCCTGACGTTGTGGTCGGTAATCAAAATGCCAAGCCCCTCATTGCGCAATCGGCGCACGATATCCTGGATTTCCGCACGCACAATCGGGTCAACGCCGGTGAAAGGCTCATCCAGCAACAGGAATGAAGGCGAGCTTGCCAGTGCCCGGGCCAGCTCAACCCGGCGCCGTTCGCCACCGGAAAGGGTCGAACCCTTCTGCCGTGCCAAGTGCAGCACATTGAGCTTACTGAGGAGTTCCTTGGCACGTGCCTCAACCGTTCCCTTTTCCATTCCGAGCATCTCAAGGATAGCCTTGACATTATCAAGCACCGACAGCTTGCGGAATATTGACGGCTCCTGGGACAGATATCCAAGCCCGCGGCGTGCACGTTGATAAACAGGCAACCGGGTAATGTCCTCGCCGTCCAAAAGAATCCTTCCCCGCTCGGGCTGGATAAACCCAGTAATCATGTGGAAGGTTGTAGTCTTGCCCGCACCGTTCGGCCCAAGCAGTCCGACGATTTCTCTCCGGCCGAGCTCGACGCTCACACCGTCAACCACCCGGCGCCCGCTAAAGGCCTTCACCAAGGCTTGCGCGACCAGCCGGCCGTCTACCTGCCCAGTTCCGGATTCTAGGCCCCGAATTCCCACCTCTTGCGGCAAACTACCCTCCTCCGCTGCCTGTTGGCCGGACCAGCCGGCCATAGGCGAGCTCGTGCACTTCAATCGTGCCGACTTCACCATTGTCCATTCTGACTATGATTTTCGTACCGGCAACCTCAACCTGGTCCCCAGCCTCGGTGCGATATCGACTGGCCGCATCCCCGACGATTTCCACTCTGTCCAGGCTCCCATGCTTCACCACAATCGTCACGGTACAACCTGTGGTGCGGCTTGAGGAATCGGTCACGACTGGCGAACCCCAAGCAACGCCCGAGTCTTCGGAAGTCAGGTACAGAAGCGAGTCGCACGTTAACTGCGCCCGGCCTGATTCAACCTGCACCTTGCCTGCAGCCAAAGCCCTTGACTCTCTCGCAGACCATTGCATCTCGGATGCGGTCACCACGACCGAATCTTTGTCCTGCACCTGAATCATTCTCGGTCGGTTTTCCACCCGGCCGATGTCCTGACTCAGGTCATAATCTCCCTGGCGACCCTCAAGCCGGAAATCACGCGAGCGGCCCTGGACCACAAGACCGTCGCGCGCATACACTGTGTGCCTACTAATAACGTACTCCAACTTCGGCGCGAACACAAGGATAGACTCCTGTTCTACCCTCACGTTGCCAACAAGCTCGGTCCGCTTCTCGTTCAGGTAGTACACACAGGAATCAGCCCGAACCACCCCGTCCGGATTCTCAATGACGACCGACTCGCCGATAACTGCCACACCCTGCGACTCGCTTACCCTCGCCCAGCCCGCGGTGATTCTTGTTTCACCGTCGCTGATACGCACACTGTCCCGGAAGAAAGTTACCTGTCCTTCGGTCGTGCGCACGATTTCCATCTTTTTCGCATACAGCTCGGCAGCAGGCGAAACCGAGTAAACTAGCCACAAGAACAGTATGGACATCGGGTATCGGGGCCTACTCACTGTCTTCCCGTGCTCTCTGCCGTCACCACGGCGGTGTCATTTCCTATCCCGAACCGATAGCTCGAACTACCCTGCACCTCGCTCTGAATCTCAATCCTTGACAGCCCGGCATCAGAGACCAGACCGATACCCGAGACCCTGCCTTTTAGCGTGACAATTTCGACCGGTGCGTCCGTTCTCACCAGCTTCGTGTTATTGTTCCACAGGAGCGAATCAGTCCACAACTTCGTGCTCTCCTCAGTCGCGACACTTACGTGACCATAAGCGACAAGATCACCAGTCCTTGAACGTATCACGCCCCGGTCAGCTACAAGCACTGCATGCACCTCGCTGCCCTCATAGAAAAGCACCCTGGGCAAGACCACGTCAACCCGCTGCTCTGCGTCATACACGTACGCAGTTTCAGCTTCAAGCGTATAAAGCCGTTCGCCGCTTACACTCTCGTGCAGTATGAATTCCTCGACTATCTGACTGGGCAGAGAAGTCACCTCTGCCTGCGGCCCACCCTTCGGGCAACCAGTAACAAACACTACGAGTAGCAAGAGGCCAACGGCAAGAAACGGATTCCTGACCAATGACCGGCCAGCAGTACCTAACAATGCTCGCCAGGGAACCTGTCCAATTTGTTCTGTTCTGGTTCCGGCTTGACTGGTCATAAGGCGTCAGCTGTTGTCTGTACCGCACCCGCCTTGCCCCAGAACACCCACTCTTCCGGTCTGGCCCGGACCTGTGCAAGAAGCGCCTCGAGCGCATTCCTCTCGTCTCCGGGAGGATACGCTACAACCCGCAACTTGCCTTGGCTGAGGTACGCAAACACCGGCACAAGCCGACCCCGGGCTGACCGCTCTTCCTGAAAGTGGCATTGCTCCACTTCCCGGTCACCTTGTCTCTCCTTTGTCGTGCAACGACTCCGCCCCACCACGGTCTGAAGCCGGAATGGCAGGCCCGGCATGCCAAACCGCACTGTACCCGATTCTGGCCAGACTCGCTGCACACGAGAAGTGTTGTCAAGCATGAATCCTACAATCTGAGGCTGGTGAGCCATACGTGCCAAATCCAAAAGTGTATGTGCTATGCGGACCCCCCGGGTCTGACGCATGTCGTCGAGCATCCAAGCCAGTTTTGCCTGCCTTTGGATCCCAGTAACCACGGTAACCTGCCGTCCGAACCGAGCAAATGCCCGGGGCAGAAACTCCCATGCCCCGAAGTGAAAAGATGCCATAGCCGCATGCAAATCTTGTTCCAGAATGGCACGGATATTATTCTCGCCGACAATTATCGCTCTGTCAACGAGTAAGCCTCCGAGCCGCCTGCCTATCTGCGTCATGAGCGCCAAGTTTCTACCCACACGCCAGCCGTTCTTGAGCCAGAACCATCGGCCGACACGACACCCGAGAACAGCGGCATTTAGCCGGATCTCGTCCCGACAGTCTGGCCGGAACGCAAGATACAGTAGAACAAGAATACGAGAAAGGACTATCGCCGGACTAGGAGGCAGTGACCTTACCAGCCCGAGACAGAATGCGGCTATGCTCACGCGCGGCCTTCATGAAGCCAAGAAACAACGGGTGTGGCCGCAATGGCCTGGACTTGAACTCCGGATGGAACTGGCAGGCAACAAAGAATGGGTGACCTTTGACCTCGACTATCTCGACCAGTGTGCCATCCGGCGAACGGCCACTTGCAACCATACCCTTGCATTCGAGCAGCCGCAGAAAGCGGTTGTTGACCTCGTACCGGTGACGATGCCTTTCAGAAATCGTCCGGCGACCGTAGCAGCGGTAGGCCACACTACCCGGCACCAGCCGACACGGATATGCCCCTAATCGCATCGTGTGCCCCTTCCGTCGGACCGCCCGCTGCTGAGGAAGTAGGTAGATCACCGGGTAGCGCGTTCTGGGATTGAACTCGGTTGAGTTGGCATCGGCAAGCCCACAAACGACCCGTGCAAACTCAATCACGGCAACCTGTAGTCCGACGCACAGTCCAAGGAAAGGCAACCGGTTCTCTCGACAGTAAGTAACTGCCTCAATCTTACCCTCCATGCCCCGAATGCCGAACCCGCCCGGCACAACAAGACCAGACAAACCGGCAAGCTTCTCGTGCACAGTGCCCGCGGTGATGCCCTCGGCCTCAATCCAGCGTATCCGGGCCCGTACCCCGACTCCGGCCGCAGCATGATGAATTGCCTCAATCACCGACTTATAGGCATCGTGCAGTCCAACATACTTGCCGCATAGGCCGATGTCGAGTTGCGGCCCGGCATGCTCGGTCGCGTGCACAAAACGGGTCCAGGCGGAGAGATCCGGTTGCCTTGTTCGCAGCCGAAGCCGACGGCATACAAGCTCATCCAGCCGCTGCTCGTGGAACACAAGCGGCACCTTATAGACTGTATCCACGTCCAGCGCCTCGATGACCTCCTCGGGCCGAACATTACAGAAAAGCGCAATCTTGTCCTTGGCCTCCTTGGGCAGCGGCGACTCGGCTCGGCACATTACAATATCCGGCTGGATACCGATTTCGCGTAGCTTGTTGACTGAGTGCTGAGTCGGCTTAGTCTTGAACTCGCAGGATGCCCTGATGTACGGTACAAGGGTCAGATGAATGTAAACCACATTGTCTCGGCCTTCTTCAAGTGCAAACTGCCGGGCAGCTTCAAGGAACGGCAGTCCCTCAATGTCGCCCACTGTACCACCGATTTCAGTTATCACCACATCGTGATTATTGGCTAGCTTCCTTATCCGGTTCTTGATTTCGCTCGTGATGTGCGGTACCACCTGAATGGTACGGCCGAGATACTCGCCCTTACGCTCCTTCTCGATCACCGACAGGTATATCTGGCCGGTCGTGAGATTGTTGTCCTGCGAAAGGTTGATATCAATGAACCGCTCGTAGTGCCCGAGGTCTAGGTCGGTTTCAGCTCCATCATCGGTAACGAACACCTCTCCGTGCTGGAACGGACTCATTGTGCCTGGGTCAACGTTGACATAAGGGTCAAACTTCAGCGGCACGACGGAGAGACCTCGACGCTTCAAGAGCAGCCCGATTGAAGACGTGGCGATACCCTTACCCAGGGATGAAACAACACCACCGGTGACAAAGATGTACTTAGCCATCAGCCGCTAGACGCCTGATGTTTCACGCATCATCCTGCGTGCGGATACCGGCGCCAGGCGTGAGGCGCAGGGTATCGAACATCCCCTATCCCTGGCGCTGCTTGTGCTTGGGGTCGCGCTTGCAGATGACCCGGACAACACCCTTACGCTTGACCACCTTGCAGTGTGCGCAACGCGCCTTCACCGACGTTCTGACCTTCATTGCAATTCCTCCATCAATTTCACTTGAATCGGTAGATTATCCTGCCGCGATTCAGGTCATATGGCGAGAACTCTACCGTGACCCGGTCACCCGGCAGGATTCTTATCCAGTTCATCCGCATCCGGCCCGACACGTGCGCAAGGACCTTGTGGCCGTTTTCCAACTCCACCCGGAAGGTGGCGTTGGGCAACGCCTCGGTAATCACGCCCTCAAGCTGGATCAGGTCTTTCTTAGCCATTGGTCAGTATAACCGGCTCGCTGCCGGTGACAAGTATCGTGTTTTCATAGTGCGCTGAAGGTAGACGGTCGCGGGCCACGACCGTCCAGCCGTTTGCCGCGGTCTCTACCTCATACCCACCCATGTTCACCATCGGCTCGATTGCCAGCGTCATCCCTGGCACAAGCTTCATACCTCTGGCCCGCGTAACGAAGTTCGGCACCGATGGTTCCTCATGCAACTCCAGCCCGACCCCGTGACCACACAGTTCTCTTACCACTGAATAACCTCGTGCCTCCACATAGCGCTGCACCGCAGCGCTGATATCGCCGACCCGGTTTCCAGCCCTGGCCTTGGCTGCACCGGCCCAGAATGCCTGTTCGGTTGCAACACACAAAGCATGAACTTCTGGTGACACTTCACCAATCTCGAAAGTCCGGGCCGCATCAGCGATGCAGCCGTCCTTGGTTACGCCGACGTCAACCTTCAGAATGTCCCCTTCTCGCAGCCTGCGTTCGTCTGGGACACCGTGCACAACCTCCTCGTTCACGGAAAGACAGACCGCACCAGGAAAACCCCGATATCCGAGAAAAGTCGGCTGGCCGCCATGGGACTTGATGCAATCTACGCAGACTCTTTCCAGTTGTTTCAAGGTGACCCCAGGCTCAATCACCACACTAATTGCTCGGAACACCTCAACAACGATGCTACCGGCCAGCCTGATACCTTCGATTTCGCGCTCGGTCTTGATGTGCACCGCCACCGCCGGCCCTCACTCTGCGCGCGCACCATCAACTATCTGCCTAAGCTGCTCGAACACGCGGTCCCGACCAATCTCGCCCTCGATGCGTTCGAGTCGGAAATGGCGCTGATAGTAGTCAATCACCGGCTCGGTCTGCTCGTGATAAACTTTCAGTCGGGCCCGGATTGTCTGCTCGCGGTCGTCGTCCCGCAGGTACAGTTCCCCGCCGCACTCGTCGCACTTCCCGTCGAGACGGGGCGGGCTAAACGTCAGGTTGTAGATTCTACCACATTTTCGGCACTGCCTTCGGGCCGACAAACGCTTCACAACCTCCTCGTCCGCCAAATCAATAAGCACTGCTGCATCAACCGCAAGCCGGTGACCTCCAAGCACCCGGTCCAGACCTTCAGCCTGGGGCACGGTACGGGGAAAACCGTCATACACGATGGACTTGCCAGCATGCTCTGAGAGGAAAGCATTTACAACCTCAAGTACGACATCATCCGGTACGAGCCGACCCGAAACAACGTATTCTCCCACTTCAAGTCCGACTGGAGTCTTGCGCCTGATATGGTCACGAAACACGTCACCGGTCGAGTAGTGCACAAAACCGAGTCGGTCGCGCAGAAGCTCGGCCTGCGTGCCTTTGCCACCGCCAGGTGGCCCAAGAAGGACAAGGTTCAATGGTTTCACTGCGGGTATATCAGTTCAGCGCAAGTGTATTTCCTTTTCATCGTATGTCAAGCTGGCCAAGAACCAAGGCACCGGGCAAGGTCCTGCCTGCCCGGTGCTTCCGGATCGACCTGTCAGACTAGGTCAACAAACTAAACTCCGCTACCTCTGCACAACCAGCTTCTGTGTCTGCGTCAAACCCTCAGCATCAAGTCGGACAAGATAGACGCCACCAGCAAGCCTGCGCAGGTCAAGCGTAACTGCACCAACCCGATTACCGGCGAATCTCTGCTGTCTTATTGCCCGGCCGGCTGCGTCAAACACCGTGACTACAAACGGCCCGGGCTTGAGCAGACTGTAGCGCAGTGTGGCGAAGCCTGTGGCTATCGGGTTTGGGCTGATTGCTAACCGCAGACTGCCAACTGCCGACTTGCCTGTCTGCACCCCACTCCGGGCTTGCGGTGTGAAGCTTGAGGCTTCTAGCGCTGGCTCGACATACCGCCACAGCTCGTAGCACTTATTGCCCTTCAGGGCAAAGAAAATGCCGCCAAGATAGCTCACAAGGTCGCCGCCCGCCTTGACCCGCTTCTTGCTGCCAGTCGAACCATTGCCGGGCACAGTGTCAAGCTGACTCCATGTATCGCCATCTGGCCAGTACTTGAAGAATCCCTGGGTATTACCGCCTTTGAGCGCGTACAAGTTGTCGCCGAACCAGGCCCCGGCCGCACCGTCCGCTGACTTCTTATTCTTGTCTCGGCCCCCTTCAAAGCCCTGGACCGGCATGCCCGAAAGCGGAGCTCTACACCAGGAGTCAGCGGCAACGTCGTAGCGGAACATAAAGTGGTGCGGGTTCTCCTGGGTCTTGTCGTAGTACTTTGACTGGTGCGCATAGATGGTGTTCACACCGTCATACACAAGGAACGAGCCCTTGTCGTACTTCTTGGCATTCCCGCCATACGGCACCTCTGGCAGCGTATCCCATCTCCGAGCCAGTGGGTTATACCGGTAGAACTCGGTCTTGTAGCCCTTGAGCAGATACACGCAGCCAGTGTCCCTGTATGTGGCAAACACCATGTCCGTGCCACCTTTGACCCGCTTGCCATACGGCCCTTCAGGCACGCCAGGCATGGAGTCCCACGTATTGGTGGACACATCGTAGCGCCAGAATCCGAGGGTACTATTACCCTTGGTCATATAGATGTACCGCGCTCCGTCTGAAACACCCACGCAGCCTTTGGAAGGCGGCTTTACCTTGGCGCCCTCATTCTCCGGTATCGGCCTCTTCTCGTGCCATGTCCCGGAGTCACCCTCCATGGGATTGTACATGTAGAAGTCGGTCGTCTTATTGCCCTTAGCCGCGTACAGCACTGGCAGAACGTCAATGCCAGTGCAGTGCGTAACCATCCACGCACCGTCCTTGGGCGGCTTGGCCAGAGTCGGTTCCTCTGGCATCGGGCTAACCTCAACCCAACCGGGCCGGCCGCCGGTGGCCAACTTTACGCGGAATCCCGTCTCGTCCGAGAAATCCGAAGCGTTCCCCGCATAGTCGAACGAACGAACTCGCCACGTATAGCTGCCGTTGTTCAGACTCTGGCCTGAACAAAGCTGGTAGTGCGAATGGTCTTCGTTCACGTTCTGGGTCACGACCCTCGGAAACCCCGGGCAGAGCGAGTGCGTAGCGTCATACAGCTCAACGACAAAACTTCGCGCATCCTCAACCGGGTTCCAGTCAAGCAATGGCAGCGAAACGTGCACCTCCTCACCCGGAGCCGGTGACACCAGCTCGGGCACTGCAGGCGGAGTCCGATCAACCCAGAACCAGAAAGCCGGCGTCTGGGGCAAAGACCAGTTGCCCGCAGAATCCCGTGCCTCCACGGTCCAGAAATACTGCCCGTCTGTCAACGCGTTAGACGGAAACTGGTAGAATGAGTTGTCGGCACCATATGGTTGCGCTATCTCCCGCGGGAATCCGGCTAGAGAAATACCGTCCTTCTTCACATCAAGCCGATAGCGCCGATTCTCCTCGCCCAGCTTGGCCCAGTCCAAAAGCGGAGCATTGTTTCTCGATGTATCCTGCTCCGGCCCGTCGCGCATCGGAACCTCTGGTGGTGTCCGGTCAATACTTATCCGCCGTGTGCTCCACGGTCCGGAACCAGCAACATTGTTACCGCGCACCCGCCAGTACCAAGGCTTCAGCTCCGACAGGTCAGCCGGCGGAGGCCAGGACAACACGTCAAGCCCGGGCACATCATAAAGCGTCGGCGAAAAAGCGGAGTTGTTGGCAATCTGTATCTGGTAAGTCTGTGCCTCCGCCGCCGCATTCCACGAGAACGTTGGCCTGGGGTTCTGAATCGTATCGCCGTTGTTCGGCCCGGTCAGCACCGGCGCTGCTGGCAACACTCTAACAGTGAAGGTCCACTGGTCGGCAAAGTAATTACCCTGGCCTGCCCGGTTTTCCGCTGCGCAGTCCCAGTCATAAGTGGTCGCGTTCGACAGCGGGCTTGATGGCTGTGCATAGTTGTTACTCGTTTCTATCGTGGGACCAACCTGACTGCCGCCTTGGAATATTCTGAACCGGTATTTCGTTGCGTCCGGAATCCAGGCCACTCTCATTGTCGGCAGGTATGTCGAAACAGAACTGTTGTCTGGTGGCTCCAGCGGTGTCGGTGCTGGCGGAGGCTGCGCCACGACCCGGAACGTCCAGCGGCTGCAATATGGACCCCAGCCAGCAGAGTTCTGGACCCGGCAGTCCCAGTCATACCATGTATTGTTGTTCAGGACGTAGGGCGAAGGATACCAGGCACAACTGTCCGACTGACCACTTGCCACTATGGTATTACCGGGATTATTGTATATCACAAACTCATACTTCTTGGCGTCGTACTGCGGAGTCACGCGGAACTTCGGGCTGAAAGTATTGACTGTCGAACCGTTTGCCGGCGTCTCCTGTACCGGCGCATGAGGAAGGTCGTGAACAAAGAACCACGAAGAAGCGCACGTGTCGCTCCAGCCGCCGGCAATCTCAGCTCGGCATTTCCACCTATGCCACTGCTCGTTCGCAAGCAGCGACGTCACCTGCCAGACCGGGGTCGTTGAGTACCCCTGTGCAACCTGGGTGCCTGCCGAGTTATAAACCCGGAAGTCAAAGTTTGTCGCACCGGGATAAGCGTTGACCTGAAGCAAAGGTTGCACAGTATCAACCTGTGCCCCTCCAATCGGACTCAAAGGCACTGGTGGCAGCCTAGGCGTAAAGCTTCGTGCCGCTGCCGCCGGACCCCAGCCGGCAACGTTGTGCGCCTTGCAGGTCCAGGTGTAGGTTTTGCCATTGGTCAAAGGCACGGTCATCGTCCAGTTAGTGAGATGTGTAGTCTCCTCCTCAACTAGGGTCACTCCATCCAGCACCCTGAAATTGTACGAGTCGGCATACTGCACAGCACCCACTGTCATAGTCGGCAGCAGAGTAGACAGCGTCGCACCGTCCGGAGGTGTGAGCAGTTGTGGAGCAGCTGGCAGCGGAATCTGCACTGTGAACGTCCAGCGGTCCGAATACGGGCCCCAATCAATCGAATTATGCGCCCGGCAGTCCCATTCGTACGCCCTGCCGTGAATCAAGTCCGAGGTTGGCGACCACGAACGCGAAGTGACTTCCACGTCGTAATCCCAGGTGGTATGTCCCTGCTCGCGCAGTCGGAAGTTGTACTTGTCTGCTCCGGAGACCGCAGCCACTTGCAGGGTCGGCCGGAACACTGTTGCCGTACCGCCATTTGGCGGAGATGGCGGCGACTCAGGACTTGGCTTTCCTGGTGCACCGGCTGGAATGTAGTCAACCACGAGCTGGGGCTTACGCCCCTCGCCATCGTTCCAGCCCTTGAAGCATATCTCCCACTCTTGCGCGCTACCCTCATAGTAGTGGTCATATCCAACGGCGAACCAGTTGGCAGTCAACCGATTCTCGAGGTCTTGCCTGGCCTGGGCCGAAAGCTCAGCTACCAGCCAGCCAGGAGGATTGGGACTCTCATATGTGCCATAGACGCAACCACTGCCAATGTCGTTGAAAAGGGACTGGTTGCCGGAAAAGTCGTTGGGAACGGTATAAGGCCGGTTGGAAATGTCTCTGATTACAACGCTGGTCGGTGGCTCCGGCACCTGAGTACTGGGGTAGCAGTACGTACTGCACCGAATTGACTGTACCGTACTCCCGTCAGGTATTGACGTCACATCCCATTCAGCAAATGCCCGTTCCTCCTCATTGTTCCTGATTGGCGACTTGCCACACTTCATATCTCCAAGATAGCGTCCGGGCGGGTTGCCGAAGTATGGGCTCTTTATGTAACCGCTGTAACCCGCTGGCTGCTTGATGACGACATTGTCAGTAGATTCCTGGCCAGATGCTGCAATTATCGCTCTGATTGAACCGTCGCCGTTGGAGAAATGGCGGGCATTTGCGGTCCGAAGTCCGGTGATTTCAGTCCCGCGTGGAAGAAAACCTGCCGCTGCCAGCCTCGCCTGGTCAAGACCAGACCAGGCCATGGCAGTCGAAAGAGCTAGAAGTAGCGCGAACACGGCCTGGCCGGTCATACAAAATCGCTGCATCGCTCCTCCAGGTTACTCTTGTGACAACCTAATCCAGCAGGCGATACCGGAACTCCGGCACCTGCCGCCACCATCAACCCGACCTGGTTGTCATCCGGGTCCTCTCAGCACAACCATTATAGCCCATACCCATGGAAGGTCAACGGTCATCGGACACCGGGGCGAGCAGGGTACTGGGTAGCCGGGCAACTAGAGACCGGGCAGGGGACTAGGCAGGAAGAAAGGCAGCCCATTAGGCAGCAAGTCCCGGTGTCCACCCCCTAGGGACTAGTCCATTCCGGGGGCAGTCTCTGAAGGACTTGGCAGAATACTGGCAGAACTACTCTTGAGACGACTCTCAACCTGACTTGTCATCCAAGTTGCCACATGACTCCTGTTCGGACTGACCGCTGAATCTCTAGCCGAACCGGCTGCCACCCCCATGGCAGAACTCTCCATCTGACCTGCCGCTGAACTTCCGGCTTGACTCGCGGCCTGACTCCTGGCGTCACTGGTCAGGCGACTTGTTCATTGACTTCCCGACACACTTTCCGACGGACCTTCCCAGAGACTCTCGAAAGGACTTTCCCAAGCACTGCTCAACCAGCATGCGAAACCACCTATCGGAGCAATCTCCAGGCCGACGCGCTACAGCACACCCGGTTCCTGCAACAAGCAGGGGCGGCTTGCAGCCGCCCCTGCACACTGGTCCGGTTGGACCTGACCGTCCTACCGCTGCACCACTAGCTTCTGCGTCCGCGTCAGACCTTCTGCATCGAGTCGAACAAGGTAGATGCCCGCAGGGAGCCTTCGCACATCAAGCGTCATCGCACCGGTCCGGTTGGCACTGAATGCCTGCTGCTCGACCGCACGGCCAGCAACGTCGAACACAGTCACCAACACCGGCCCGGGCTTGGCCAAGCTGTACCGCACCGTCGCCCAGCCGTTGGCCAACGGATTAGGCGAGACGCTCAGCGCCGAGCGCTGAGTGCTGAGCCCAGCCTGGACTCCATAGCGGTTAGCTGCGAGTGGCAAGCCGAGAGCAGCTGGCCCCTCGACGTATCTCCAGAACTCGAACGTCTTGTTACCTTTCAGTGCGAAGAACGCGCCACCACCCCAGCTCACAAGGTCGCCGCCGGACTTCACACGCTTCTTCTTAGCGGTTGAGCCGTTGCCCGGCACTGTGTCAAGCTGGGTCCAAGTGTCGCCGGCAGGGAAGTACTTGAAGAAGCCTTGCGTATTCCCACCCTTTAGCGCGTATAGGTGACCGTCATACCACGCACCAGCCGCACCGTCCGCTGACTTCTTCTTCTTGGTTCTGCCGCCCTCCAGCGCATAGACCGGTATGCCTTTCTTCGCAGTCCTGTACCAGGAGTCACCGGCGATGTCGTACCGGAACATATAGTGATGCGGATTCTCAGCCGACTTGTCGTAGTACTTCGCCTGGTGCGCGTAGATGAAGTTCTCGCCGTCGTACACAAGGAAAGAACCCTTATCGTACTTCTGCTTGCCCATGCCGTACGGCACTTCGGGCAGCGTATCCCATCTGCTCGCTAGCGGGTTATACCGGTAGAACTCGGTCTTGTACCCCTTCAGGAGATACACGCAGCCGGTGTCCTTGTAGAGCGCGAACACCATATCGGTACCACCTTTCACCCGCTTGTTGTAACGGCCCAGCGGTACTCCGTCAAGGCTGTCCCATGTATTCGAGGCCGCATCGTACCGCCAGAACCCTAGGGTGTTGTTGCCTTTGGTTACGTAGATATACTGGCTGCCGTCCGACACACCAGCGCAACCTTTAGAAGGCGGCTTGGTTTTTGTGCCCTCAGTTCCAGGAATTGGCCGTTTCTCATACCACGTCCCGGAGTCACCGGCCAGCGGGTCGTACATGTAGAAGTCGGTCGTCTTGTTGCCCTTGGCTACGTACAGAACGTTGTCTCCGTCCGTGACAGGATGCTTCACAATCCACGCACCGTCCTTGACCGCCTTCTCAGTCGGGGTCTTAGGCACCGGTCTAACCTCCTGCCAGCCCGAGCTCCAGGCTGGTGCAACAACGAAGTCGCGGTCGCACCAGTCGTTCAGATTCTCCTCATCACCCGCGAGTTCGGTCGTGCAACGCACTTGGAAACTGCCCTGCGGCGTTGCAAGCCAGGAGTGGAGTGTGAACTCAAAGTCCATTGACCCACCTGACGCCAAGCTCGCAATCTCCTCGGCCTCATTGAACACCTCGGCATCGTTCTCATCCGTAATGATGCAACGGACGGCAAACGGTCCCTCAGTCTCGGTACCGTAGTTGCGGACCGTCATCTTCGGGAACACGGTCGTGTTCTCGCGGACCGTACCAAGCGGAGCGAGCACCGTGTGCACACCAACATCGTGCAGGGTCGCGACGACGTCGAAGTCGTGCTCCTTCTTGTCGTTTCCAGGAACCATGTCGCCGGTCAGCTCGGTCTGACATCGCACATGGTACGTTCCTACTGGCTCTGCGGTCCAGAAATGGTTCTCGAACTCGAAGTCCACCGACACACCCGATGCCAGGCTCGCAATTTGCTCAACCTGGTTGAACACCTCGGCGTCGTTCTCGTCCGTAATGACGCAGCGGACATTGAACGGCCCTTCGGTCACGTCGCCGAAGTTCTTGACCGTCATCCGGGGATACACATCCTGGCCAAGGCCAACGACCGTTGCCGGACGCAGCACCGCGGTCACGCCCACGTCGTGGAGAACTCCGCCCGCCTGGGTAGTGAAGTCGAAGTCTTCGTTACACCTAGTCGGAACCGGATTCGAGTTTCTCGCCTCAATCGCCCAGTAGTAACGTCGGTTGCCGGCGAGACCTGAATACGCGTAGCTCGTAACGTTGCCGATGTCATCGTCGTACAACGGCGGTGGCGAGGTCGTGCCCAGATACACGTCATAGGTCGTAGCACCGTCTGCCGGTTCCCAGGTCAGTTCGCCTGAAGTAGGAACTCCGGTTGCATGGTTCGGAGGAGTCAGTAGGTCGAATGCACCCGGGGCCGCTTCAACAACCGTGAAACCATCGGTCAGCGTCGCGGTACCGCCGCCCGGTCCCGCATTGATAACCGACACATCGCGTGGACCAAGCGCCGCAGACGCGTCAATCGTGATGTTGGCAACAAGCTGGGTCAGACTGTTGACCGTCACCGAATTCACCGTGATATCGGCGCCAAAGTCAACCGTGGTCGCATCACCGAAGAAGTTGTTACCGGTGAAGCTCACATCCAAGGTTGCAGTCCGCGCACCGATATTCGGTAGAATGCCTGTCAACGTCGGCGCCGGGTTGGTCACCGTGAAACCGCCGCTCAGCGTCGCAGTACCGCCGCCTGGCGCCGGATTGGTCACAGATACGTCTCGTGCACCGGTAGCTGCAGCAGCCGCAATCGTGATATTGGCGCTGAGCTGGGTCGGGTCTGTCACCGTGACCGAGTTGACCGTGATGTTGGTGCCGAAGCTCACTGTTGTGACATCCTGAATGTAGTTGCTGCCATCGAACGTCACGTCCAACGTCTGCAGACGGTCGCCGGATGTTGGCACAATGCTCGTCAGCGTTGGTACAGGATTGGTCACTGTGAAACCACCTTGCAACGTAGCGGTACCGCCGACAGTAGTAACTGCGACATCGTGTGGCCCGGTCGGTGCAGTCGCCGCAATCGTGATGTTTGCCGTCAGCTGAGTCGGACTGTTGTACGTAGTTGAGTTCACGGTGATTCCGGTGCCAAAGTTTGAGCTGGCCCCGGGCGCAAAGTTGCTTCCATAGATAGTTACATCGCCCGTCCACAGACGCGGACCAACGTCAGGTACGACGCCGGACACCACCGGTTCTGGTGGCGGCAGCAGAATCAACTTACCGTAGTACTGCGGGTAGGTACACTGCGCGTCTGAAATCTCAGACCGCCACCAGCCGTACCATGTCGCAGACGCAACTGGGCCGGCCAGCTCAAACAGCCACAGGCCGCAGGTGTCGCCATTCGGGTTCAGATTGAGATTCCACAGGTCTGAGCCGAATGGTATCCTGGCCTCGAATACCATGTGACCGCTGCTGGCGCTGGAGGCACTCTGGCTGCCGGTTGCAGGCATCCACGTACCCGGGCTCGGCGGGCTGGTCGGCATCCATGGTCGGTACTGCACCTGGTCGGCCAAACTGCCGTTCACCCAGATACTGTGCTGCCCCTCTGTCAAACCCATCTCCCATACGCCATTGTTGTTTTCATCACAGAAGAACTGAATCTGGTCCTCGATGCTCCGATTCGGGTCTTCCGGCATGGAATAGGCCATATACAGGTAGTTTCCGTCGTGCAGAAGCCATCCATACGCTGCCTCAGGCCCATGCGGCGTGCCGAACCAGCCGAACACATTGGAGGCGTTGAAAGCGTATGCCTCGTCCCACTCACCCGGCGACATCGTACCATCTATTGTCGGTGCGGCGTCGGTCATTATTCTGTTGGAAAAGAGCGTGTCCGCAGTCACAAGGCAAATCATGCCCCTATGGTCATTGTTCGGATTCTGGTCGCCGGAAAGGTCAGTGTACGCATCAATCGTGTAGCCGTGCCAGAGCAAAGCCGCGACTTCCCAGTCAGGCAGAAAGTTGACATCCACCGAACTGCCTGAAGGCAGGACTGAAATCTCTCTGTAGCCGGTGTACTCTGGCGTGCCTTCGCGCTCGGCTACAAAGTAAACCGGCACATCGTACTCATCACTCGTGCCAAAATTGGTAACAGTGACCGTTGGAGTGATCTGCTCGCCAGTGTGGACCCGGGCTGAGGACGGCTCAAGTATCGCACTGACGCCCACATCGTGAGCCAGTGTTGTCCGGTCCTGAATCTCATAAACCGCGATATCGTCCCACCAGCTGTTGATAATGCAATACCCGGCTGGCCTGATGACGCAACAACCCGAGCCCCAAGTGTAACTCACCCGCTGAAGTGCCGTACCTGTCAGCTGGTCGTACACCCAGAGGTCGACACCATCAGCCACGTACAGCCGTTCGCCCTGACCATCTCTGCCAGTCGCAGCAAGCTGACCGTCCTGTCCATAGCCGCCTGGCATCGTGACGTACTGTGCCGGCCAGCCGGGCAGCTTGGCTCCGGTTAGAAGGTCGAAGTTGTATAGATAGCCCCCGGAGTAGGTTGTAACATACACGCCATTGTCCGTTACCGTAGGCACCTGACAGTCAAAACCGCCTGAAACTGCAACACTCCAGACCAGACTGAGGTCAGAAGCCTTGAAGCACCAGACGTGTCCGCCGCTCGACTGAGTAGCCGCACTCAGCGCATACACATATCCGATTCCGTTCACCTCGGCATAGGCAGTACCGCCCCAGGCCGGCTCGCCCATTGACTGGCTTACCGCGACCTGAGTCTTGGTCGTAAGATTCCACTTCTCGACCCTACCCGGACCGATGTACGACCCACAGGCTGGATACATGAACTGGCCGTCAGTTGCCTGACCTCCTGACCAGCATCCGGTTCCGGTAGTAAACTGGGGGAACGAACTGATGGCACCGTTACTGAGGTCTACCTCAAGTATGTGCCCGGGGCCAATCGTTCCATTAAGCTGGTCGTAGTCAAATGTTGCGTAGTACGCCTTAGTTCCGATAATTGTCGGTGTTGCAAAGTGCCAGACCGGCATGTTGATATCCCATGTCCGAGTCCAGAGCGGAGCTCCGTCGGTCACACGGAAAGCACCCGCAGCAGCCTCAGTACCGCTAGCGCCACCGCCGGTATAATGCGCGGCAAGCATGTACTCGGTACCACCATACGAGAAGATTGCGTAGCATCCCTCCCAGTAGCCGGTGCCTCCAAGCGACCGCTCCCACAGAACCGTTCCATCGGTTATGTCGTACGCCCTGATATACCCCGGGCCACCGAAACAGACAATGTCACCAGCAGTGACAGGGTGCCCATTCCACGGTGCGCCACCGTATGGCCAGTCATCCCAAAGATACGGCTCCAGGACGTCACTCAGAGGCACGGACTTTATCCAGGCGCAGTTCTCGGTCTCGTAGCCGCACTCAGGCCAGTCCCACTGGGACAGAGCATCAGTCGGCACCCACGGTGTCTCAAGCCTGCGAATGCCGCTCTGCGCTTGAGGCTGGCCTGGAGTCACTACATCACCGGCTGACTTCAGCAACTGTAGTCTGTCTGGTCTATGGCGAAGAGCCTGGACTTGTTCTACCCGCGCGCTCAGTGACTGTGGTCTGATTGACACAGACGCAGCATTGGCAGTTATCCATAGTGCTGGGAGCACCAGGACTGCCAGCGCAACACATACACGTCTCATTGTGGCCTCCTTATCATTCCTGTGCACCCTTTACCATCTCACCCCACCCAAACAGCTTCCGCGATGTAGACATCTGAAACTGCCTACGGCAGGGTTCTGTTGATTCGCATCCGGATGTAACCCTGGAGCACAGATTCTGCGCTCCGACGCTCGGTCTATTCTATGCCCCTGGCCCCTGCTGTCAAGTACTTCATCGGCACCGTCATCTCAGCCTTACTTGGCTTGACACTCGAGCAGCCAGCGGTAGAATCAAGTGAGATGTGAATCTGCCGCCTCACCTAACGCACAGCGTCGTGGCAAAACAGCACAAATCTGAGTAACTTGACATGAGGCGCACAAGGAGGAAACATGGAGAAGCTCCGTACCTATACCTTCGTCTGCCTCGTCCTGTTCGCGCTTGGCCTGCTTAGGGTCGCAACCGCCGGCTGGGACCCAATCCAGCAGCTCACCAGTGGTCCAGACAATGCATCTCTACCGACCAAGGGCAGGAGCTGCGCTACGCAGGGCAACTACGTCCATCTTGCCTACGCTGGTAAACTCAGTGCAACCGATGTCGTACTCTACATGAGGAGCACCGACCAAGGCTCTACGTGGCAGGCTCCGGTTTTTCTCGACTCGGCCACATTCGGAAACAGGTTCGGGTTGTATGCCGACGGAGCCGGCGTTCTCCACTTTTTCAACTGCCGCAAGTACACCACCAACATTTACTACCGCCGTTCGACCAACAACGGCGAGACCTGGGAACCGGCTGTCGTGCTCACCAGCCCTTATCAGGAACCTGCGTATGCTGCTGACGATGAAGCCCGCGCCTACGTGCTCGACGTCAATTCGAGCGGTGACCGCGTCCAGCTCTGGAGAACGACGAACAGCGGTCAGAACTGGGAAGGTCCTATTGTCGTATGCCAAGGCGCTAAGTACGACGCGGTCCGTGTCACCGCTGACCACCAGGGCAGGGTGCACGCAATCTGGCGGTGCGGTACGACCGTGGGGCAGGTCTGGTATGCCCGCTCAACTGACAACGGGCTGTCATGGAGCACCCCGTACCAGACAACAAGCTACGACTCAGGAGCCACGACCAAGGGCGTCTATTCTGACCGTAGTCAGGCAATTGTTATCACATTCAGCTGCAACCGGGAAGACGACTATGTCGTTTCCTCGAACGGCGGGTTATCCTGGGGCACACCGCGGGCTCTCCCTTGGCCAGGCCTTGGAATTGAAGATTGCTGGGCCGACGAATACAATGGCCTCCATGCGCTCGGCCTCATGTCCAGCAGTCGGGTTATGTACTTTCGTGGGAACGAGGCTGCTTCCGGCTGGGGCGATACAGTTGAATTGACCGGATTCCCGTCCGGAGCGGTTCGACAAAACCCCATGGTCGTAATTGACGACGACCACAATGTTCACGCCTTTTGGATTGGCCGCGAGAGTGGAACTAAGCAGGTGTACTACCGCCGCGGTCTGGGTGTGGGGGGCGCTGCAGAGCCAATTTCACCGCAACCGGGCCGAGGCCCGCGGTTGCTGCCGAATCCGGCTCGGACTGTCGTCTTCCTGCCTGGACACGACCCAGTACAGCTTTTCAACCATCTTGGGCAGAAAGTCGCGGAACTTCACCCCGGGACCAATAACATTTCCTCATTGCCGAATGGCCTATTCTTTGCAACATCAGCAGGCTCCGGCGCCGCTACATGTCTGGTCAAGCGCTAGCAATGATCATGGCGAGCTGATAGGAGGTCCCATGAGGAAGCATTCGTTGCCGAACGTTTTGTTCCTACTTGCGTTAGCAGTCTCGGCCGCGCAGGCCGGATATGCAATCACTGGTTGGCTGCGGACGCGAGACTACACCGTACAGATTGACAGCGTTACCTGGTACGTTCCTCTGGTGCCCTATCCGATTTGTCACCCCACTCCCGACTGGAAAGGACCTCCAAACTCACAGGACTCATGTATGTTTCCTGTCATCCAGGGCCGCCCAAGCAGAGCGATCATCCGCTACGGCGTTGACTCGATACCCAACCTGCGGCTCGAGATAATGCCCTATCTCGAAGATACGTGGTACACACTGCCCGTGTCTTTGGGTCAGCGAGACGACGCCCTCCCGCTCGTTCAGTTCAAAGGAACGGTCACTGCCTTGGAAGAATTGTCTGCCGGCATGGCAGCGCGGCACGAACCGTTAGTCAAACCAAGCATCGTGCAGAACCGGGTCTGGATTGACTTCACTCAGACACGCGATGAAGAACTCAAAGTCCTGCTGTACGACCCTGCCGGCCGCGTCGTGCGGACCATCTGCCAAGAGCGGCTCCGGCCTGGCCGGCACATGTTCACGTGGGACTGCCACGATGACGCAGGCCACCGCGTACGCCCCGGCGTGTACTTTGTCCGCCTCGAAACCGGCACCCGGACAGCCAGAGCCAAAATCATCGTTCAGGACTGAGCGGCGACTACCAAAGGAGTGGCGGCTCTGGGCCGCCACTCCTTTCTTCGACATGACTTGCCGGGCCAGTCCGACAAGTCGAACTTCCACTACCTCTGCACCACGAGCTTCTGCGTCCGCGTCAGACCTTCTGCATCGAGTCGAACAAGGTAGATGCCTGCAGGAAGCTTGCGCAGGTCCAGCTCTGCCAAACCGACCCGGTTCGCAGTGAATGCCTGCTGCTCGACCGCACGGCCAGCAACGTCGAACACAGTCACCAACACCGGCCCGGGCTTGGCCAAGCTGTACCGCACCGTCGCCCAGCCGT
>JBDRUN010000019.1 GCA_039801365.1 candidate division WOR-3 bacterium | reverse complement strand
GTCGGAGCCGAATCCGGCTTCGATAACGGTATAGTCACATAGCTGCAGTGCCATGTTTGTAGCTACCACGCTTGCGGTGCCGTGGGCGATATTGGCGAACGGCCCGGTATGGACGAACGCCGGTGTGTGTTCAATAGTCTGCACCAGATTGGGCTTGATTGCATCCTTCAGCAGCACTGCCATTGCGCCGGTCGCACCAAGGTCACCTGCGGTCACCGGTTTGTCGTCGTAGCTCAGGGCCACGAGAATCCGTCCAAGCCGCTCCTTGAGTTCGGCCCGGGAAGCCGAAAGCCCGAGTATTGCCATCACTTCGGAAGCAGCGGTTATCACGCAACTGTCCTCACGGGCCGGTCCATTGGCCCGGCCGCCCAGGCCAACGACCATTGAGCGCAGCACCCGGTCGTTCATGTCAATGGCTCTGGGAAACACTATTTCCCGCTCGTCTATGTGCTGCGGATTGCCGAAGTGTATCGAGTTGTCAAGCATCGCGGATAGGAGGTTGTGAGCTGCTGTAACTGCGTGGATATCACCGGTGAAGTGCAGGTTGATGTCATCCATCGGCAGCACCTGGGAGTAACCGCCACCGGCGGCTCCGCCCTTGATACCGAACACCGGTCCGAGCGAGGGCTCGCGCAGCACCACGATTGATTTCTTTCCGAGCCGGTTCAGGGCCATCGAGAGCCCGACTGACACTGTCGTCTTGCCCTCACCGTATTTGGTCGGAGTTGTTGCGGTAACAAGCACAAGCCTGCCCTTGGGACGGTCTTTTAGGCGCTCAAACAACCGCAGCGATAACTTGGCCTTGTAGTTACCATTCGGCAGTACCAGGTCCATGTCGGTGATGCCGAGTGACTTCACTATCTCGAATATCGGCATGAGCTTAGTTTGTTGGGCGATTTCGATGTCAGAGAGCATTGCTCCTCCAGTAGGTGGATGCACTCACACCATATTAGATACGCCCGCAAGCGCCGGGTCAAGCCCGGCGTGCAGGTTCAGGAAAGGTCTCGTCGGGGCGATTCCAGGTTCTGTCTTGACTTGGGCTGGAGTCGGCCTATCTTGTTGCCCCGGAGAGTATCAATGCGCGTGAAGACACTCCTTGTCGTCTGCGTTGTTGGAGGAGCGGCCTTTGCCACCCGGATGTGGACCGAGCAGGAGTTTGAACTTTTCCGCCGGTCATACCGGCAGGAATGGTTTGCCCGGCCTGAGAGTCTGATATTCGGCCCCCGGCGCTACAACTACCTTGAACGTATCAAACTGGCCTGCGATTTCGTGGCAGCCTACCAGGTATCGGACTCTGGCTCGCCCGACTTTGGCGGTATCATTGAGGCCGAGCATCTGCCTAATGTCATCGAGACCGACAACACCCAGGAAGCAATCTGGATATGGTCCCGCTGGTATGAGTTGACCGGTTCGGACGACTACCGCGAGAACATCCGCCGGGCATGGGTATACGTGCTGCGCCATCCGGCCTTCTGGGAGCACTCGGGCCAGCCGGCAAACGTCTGGTATGCAATCTGGAACTCAGGCCTTGCCCTAATGGTTGAGATGCAGTACCGCCGGACTTATGCCGACTCAAGCTTCCTCTCCTATGCTGACTCGTGCCGCGGTTTCCTCATTCGCAATCCGCTCGCCAACGGTACCTACCTCGAATGCTTCGTAACCGCGCAGTCATCAGGCATGGCGTACGACTTTGCGCTCGACCGGTCCGACCAGATTTTGCGCGACACCGCGGTCACAAGAGGACGAAGAATCCAACGCTGGCTTGAGGACAACACCACTTTGAAGCTGAGCCGGGCCGAATGGGCGATGTGTGGCGGCACTGCGTTCTGGGGCGTGTGTAACACGGTCTGCCGAGAGGATACTACCGCTGGCTGGCAGTGGGTCCAGACCTATGCTGAATCCCTGCCCGGGTTCTACCCGTCAGGAACATGGAACTGTTCGCACAACATCTGGCTCGCCAACGCGTACCGTGCCGCAGCAGAACTAGCCGGCGATGAAGACTGGTGGCTGATGCACCACTACCTTACTGACACCCTGCTCCAGAAAGACACTGACCGCGACGGCGGGATTCCCGCAACCTGGACTGATCCCACAACTCAGGATCAGACCTGGGTGACAACCTACCTTGTTTTCATGGGCATGGACGTGTTCGTCACTCCCACCTATGACCACGATGTTGCCGCGCTTGAATTCGCATCGCCGCGACCTCGCCAATTGTACATTACAGGCGACACAATTCCGGTCCGGCCGGTCGTGGCGAATGTTGGACTCTTGGCCAAAACATTCCCGCTCACGGTGCGTGGCCCAGGATACCAGCACATTGAGAACTACGCAAACTTCCCGTTTCTCGGCATTGATACGTCTCTGGCATTTCCTGCGTTCGCCGCAAACTCGGCCGGAATCTACCAGCTTGACGCAGTCACCGGCGCAACTCCGGACCGCAACCGACTCAACGACACTAGCCGTGTCCGGTTCAAGGTCTATGGTCGGTTCACGCTTGCCGGAACCCTGATTGACTCAGGCACAGGCGAGCCGGTGAACGCCTGGCTCAAGGCCCGTATCAGTGGTGCGTCCCATCCACTCGATTCAGCGAAAACCGACAGCGTCGGTCGGTTCGCACTTGCTGTGATTGATACACTCATCCGAATTGAGCTCCAGCCTGGCTTTCCCTACTATCGTCGTTCTTGGGAGCTGTTTGTTCATGGCGACACCACCGTCAGGCTCGAAACCCAAACTGCGCACCTGCTGGTCGTAAACAACGACACGCTAGAGCAGTACGAGGGTTACTACACCTCAACACTTGAAACCCTTGGTATCACCTGCCACACCTGGCGAAGGCCAAGCTCTGGCCTCCCGCCCTATCAGGATGTTGATCGACTCCGGTCCCGAACGCTGATCTGGTATTCTGGCAACACCCGTGTCGGCACTGTACCGGTGGAAGACCAGGACAGCATTTCAGCCCTGATCGCACGTGGTGCAAGCGTGCTCCTCACCGGCCAGAACATCGCTGAAGAACTTGCCGGCACTCAGTTTCTCGAAGGTGTGTGTGGAGTGCGTTTTGACAGCTCAGGCTGGTCAAGATTCTTCGTGTTTGGCAACCGGGCCGACTCGCTTGGCAGCCTGATTCACGCAACTGCGACCGCAGGCGGTGATGGCGCATCAAACCAGACATCCCGTGACATGCTATCACCAATGCGCAACGGTGCGGCGATTCTCCTGGTGTACGACACCCTGACGAACCTAGGCGCGGCCATCCGCCGGCTCGACTCTATGTCCGGTGCACGCATCATCACACTTGGGTTCGGATTCGAGTCAGTGAACCGGCCACTCTCGAAGCCTGACTTTCTCACCCGGGTCCAGCTCATGTCCATCCTGCTTGGCTGGCTCTGTCCGGGTTCTGGGCTGGCCGAACCATCCGACAGACTCCCCAGTCCTGGCTTATCGTTTTTCGTCTCGCCAAACCCATTTCACTCTGCCTGCAACATAACCGCATTGCAACACGCGGACATCGAGATATTTAGTGCCTCTGGTCGCCGTGTAGCGATACTGCCCCAAGGCACTACTAAGTGGCGCCCAGGTCCAGACATCGCGGACGGTATTTACTACTTGTACGCCAGTTCCGGTCCAAGCGCGCACACGATTCCGGTCGTATTGGCTCGGCACTAGCCACTCTGCGTTCAGCATGAAACTCTGCCCCCTGTCATCACTCCCCGCTCGCAAGCGTGGCCTAACCTTGTCAATCTGGTCCGTCACCATAACACCTGACCAGACAAACTGCAGCCACTAGGGAAAACCTACAAGAAGGGTGATCGCCAGCCCTGCACCGTACCGTCACGCTAGCAACCATATACATACACGTCCTTATTCCTTGGACATCACGCACATTGACAGTGCGCGGACCGCGCAAGACCGCGTACTAGTACTGTCTCTCAGTCCAGCACACGGCACGGGACCAGGTTATCCGACCAATGATAACCAAACAGACCGCGCTGTGTATAGTACGACTGGTTGCTCCCTGCGCAAGCGGCTGTGCAGCCACCACTTCTGCCAGCAGTACAGTCCGAAGTGCGGCCCTGAATTCAACACAGACGCCAGCCCGACGTGCTTGCCCCAAGGCTAGCCCCCAGGCTAGCCCCCGGACAGCCTAGGAGGCGGCCCCATGGCTAGCCCGTGATGCCGCATGCTGTTTTGCGTGCTGTTCGACCACCGGTATCGAAGCCCGGTCTGCCAATGCCACCGTTCACGGATCAGCCACACCAGCGGGCCACGGGGTAAGCCCTGAGGCGTTATGCCGTTCATACATCGGCACGAACTGTATTTCCATGATTCCAACTGTAACATCAGATGCTATGCGGTGTTAGCTACTAGCTCCTAACGGGTTGCATCCTTAGCCCTGGCGATTCAATATACGGCTGCTGGATAGATCTATGATGTGCTCTATTCCTAACCTGGCTCCGTTATCCTGCGCTACGCTCCGGCTACATATCCAAAGCTATGCCGTAGTCGCCTGCTGGCTCTGACCGGCCCTGACCGGCGCAAGCGCTGCCGCTCGTACCAACTCAGCCCTCTCCCCTGTCCCGGCGCCGCGTTATGCTATGCCGGTACGCCGTGTCGCCCCAACCGCTAGCTTTGCGCTCGTCGCTGACACGGTTCTGCTGGCTGGAACCGCTTGCTCGCTTGCATCTCGCCAGTTCAGCCTACCGGTCAAGCACGGCACGCGCTGTTGGCCTGTCTTGCAGCAGAAGTCCAGCCCGAGGACCGGCAAGCGGACAAACCCTGACAGTGGGGGGCCGGTCCTGCCCCGGTCATCGGCGAGATTCCGTTGAGTCACGCACTGGCTCGGAATGACACAGGAGATGGAATCTTAGACCACAAGGCGACACCTTACAGTCTATGCTGCGCTCATAGCGCCCGTCGTCAGTGCGAAGTTGACACCATGACCCCAGACGCAAGCCGGGTTAGCAGCCCGCCTAAGCCTGGCGCTCAGCTTCTTTTGCTCGCTTTGCTTCTTCTACGACTTTGGCCGCCAGCTCGCGCGGGACTTCCTCATAGTGCGAAAACTCCAGGCTGAAGTAGCCCCGACCCTGAGTCATCGAGCGCAGGCTGTTGGAGTACTTGTACATCTCGGCCAACGGGACCTGGGCCTTGATGACCTGGAGGTTGCCTTGCGCTTCCATACCCATTATCCGGCCTCGCCGTGAGTTCAGGTCGCCCATCACGTCGCCCGTGAACCGGTCTGGAACCGTGACTTCAATGTTGCCGATTGGCTCAAGCAGTACGACTCCGGCCTTTTCGCAGCAGTTGCGAAACGCAAGTCCTGCGGCGAGTTTGAAAGCGATGTCCGAGGAATCAACTTCGTGGTACGAGCCGTCGAATACTGTCGCCTTGAGGTCGGTCATCGGGTACCCGGCAAGAAATCCCTTTTCCATCGCCTCAACGACACCCTTTTCAACCGAGGGTATGAACTTGGAAGGTATCGCACCACCGTAGATTTCGTCGACAAATTCAAACCCTTCGGCGCGTGCTTTGGGTTCGATTCTCAGCCACACGTCGCCGAACTGGCCACGGCCACCAGTCTGCTTCTTGTGCCGGCCCTGGGCCTCGGACTTGCGGGTGATTGTTTCCCGATAGGCGATCCTGGGCTTGACAAGGTCAACCTGCACGTCGAATCTACGCTTGAGCCGGCCGACAATGACGTCAAGGTGAAGTTCGCCCATACCGTTGATGAGCTGCTGGCCGAGCTCACGGTTGTACTCGTAGGTAAACGTCGGGTCTTCGGCGTGCAGCCGCGCCAGTCCGTTCGACACCCGCTCTTCGTCACCCTTGGTTCTGGGCACGATTGCCTCGGAAATGGATGGTTTGGGGAAGTCCATTTCTGGTAGCCGGATTGGCTGACGCCGCTCGCAGAGCGTGTCGCCGGTGTGAGTGTCCTTGAGCTTGACCAGAGCGCCAATCATGCCGGTGACAAGCTGGTTGACTTCGGTCCGCTCCCGGCCTTTGATAAGGTAAATCTGGTTCACGCGCTCTTCGCGTTCGTTGGTGGCGTTCAGGAGTGTGGAGCCGGCCTTCACCACCCCGGAAAATACCCGCACGTAGTTCATTTCGCCGACATGGGACTCCGAGATTGTCTTGAACACAAAGCAGCAGACCGGGCCGTCAGCCGCACAGGGAAACGAAGTTGGCTCGCCTGTTGCCGGAACAACACCTGAGAGCGCAGGCCGGTCCAGCGGGCCGGGCAGGACATCAACTGCAAGGTCGAGAATCAGGTCCACGCCAACCTGGGTCAGAGCATCACCGCACATCATTGGCGAAATCAGACCGGTCCTTATGCCCTTTCTGACCGCGGCCTGCATCTCTGCAGCCTCGATTTTGACCCCTTCGAGGAACTTCTCCATCAGTCTCTCGTCAACCTCGGCTGCCGCCTCGATTAGCCGTTCCTTCCATCTGCCGATTGCCTCGCTCATCTCGGCCGGAACCGGTATCTCCCGTCGTGTCCCCTGCTCGTACCGGTATGCCTTGTTTGCGAGCAGGTCAACGACGCCGGACAGTGCGGCTTCCTTGCCGATGGGCAGAAACAGGGCTGTAACGTTCGTGCCAAGTGCCTTGCGTATCTCCTCGGCCGTGGTCTCAAAGTCGGTATGCTCGCGGCCGAGCTTGTTCACAAATACGACCTTGGAAAGGCCGGCCTTTTCGATCCGGCGCCAGGCCATCTCGGTACCGACCTCAACTCCGGACCCGGCGTCAACGACCAGAACCGCAGCGTCAACCGCCCGGACCGCGGATACGACGTTGCCGAAGAAGTCGGCGTATCCCGGAGCATCAACGATGTTTATCAGATGGTCGCGGTGCTCGCCGTGAGCGACCGCGAGGTTGATACCAATCTTCCGGCTGATTTCGTCTTCGTCGTAGTCCAATAGTGATGTTCCGTCGTTGACCGAGCCAAGACGGGTATTCTGCTTCATCGTCAGGAGCAGGGACTCGCAAATCGAGGTCTTGCCCGAGCCGCCGTGGCCGAAGAAGCCGAGATTGCGGATACGTTCAGCAGCGTATTCTCTCAACATTTCCTCCTGCAGAATAACGTGATGCGAATCATAACCGTGCAACCGGACAAGTCAAGCAGTCTAGCGCCGGCATCTCACCGGCCCGGCACTACGAAACACTTGTCTTGCCCTGTTCCACATCCGTAGACTAGTCCGGCACGAGCGCCTTGCGCAGTGCGGCGAGTACGAACCGGTTTGTCTCGACCGCGCGTGCGGCACTGAGGCTTTCACGCACAGGCTCGGTGCCGAGCTTTGCAAGACCCTGCACCGTAACAAGCCGAACAAAGGCATCCCTGTGCCCGAGATAGGAAACAAGCCGCTGCCGCGTTGAGTCCGCAGAGGCCGCCTTAGTCGAGTCCAGCTTGGCTGCGATTTCGGCCACAGCACGAAGTGCATGACCAAGTGCAGGCGGCTTCAGCCGATCTAGCCCGCTGAGCAGGGTGTCCTGTACCGGCTCACCGATGGCTACGAGCGCCATCTCTGCTGCCGAACGCACGGTAAACAGCCGGTCACCTAGACTACGAATCAGACCCGGTATTGCAGCCGGATTCTTGAGCTTGCCACAGGCCTCGGCCGTGACAATGCGCGACAGTTCAAACGTATCGCCAAGGAGGTACACAATGCGCGGCACGACGAGCGAATCGCCGATGTCGCCAAGCGCGTTTACCGCCCGGCGCGGGGTAATTCGGCCTTCCCGGAGTGCAAGAAGCAGGGATTCGACCGCAGGCATTGCATCCTTGCCCATCTTGCCGAGCCAGTAAGCTGCGTTGTTCCGGGCAAGATACCGCTCATCGCGTAATGCCCGCATCATGTAAGGCAGGGCGGTATCCGGCCAGGCCTTGAACAGCTCCTCGATTGCCCGCGACTCCAGTCCGTCCTTGGTGTCGAGCTTCTTCTCGCAAACGTACTCAACTGCCCGGCGACCGAGTGCATGGAGTTGCCGCCTTGCTTGCCTTACCCTGGCCCGAGCGTTGCCGACCTCCCAGGTTGCGGCAATTCTAAAGATAGAATCAATCGGCAAGGCAATCGAGTCTCCAATAGTTTCTAGCGTATCACCTTCGTCGGCTTCATCACCCGGCACCGGCTCTGCAGACAGGTCAGAACCTGAACCGTAGGTGCCGTTGGTCCAGTACCCGGTGTCCGAGCCTGCACTGCCTGCGGTGTATCGGTCATGACCAGCAAGGTCCATGAAGTTCCCGCTGCTTGCAAATCCGCGCGCCGCGGTTCCGCCGCCGAGTGCCACAGGTTCGGTACTGGAATACACGTCGTTGCCGGTCATGTCACAGAACAGACCGACCGAGTTCGTGAGCGCCACGCCGGCGCCGCCAGACGCAAAGTAAACATCGTTCCCCTTTCGGTCAAGCAGAAGCCCGACCGAGAGGTCATGGCCCTCACCCTGACTTGGCCCCAGCCGCGAGTAGTACGAGTCGTTTCCCTCGTTATCCACCAGACTTCCGATTGCAAGATGGATGCCCGAACCCTGCGAGTACTGAGCCGCAGTATAGTGGTCGTATCCGTCTCCGTCCCAGAGCATACCCAGACTGTACCAGTACGAAGTGCCCTGTGCATATACCTCGGCATCGTAGAAGTCGTTACCCGACTTGTCGTACAGGAATCCGATACCGCCCGCAGCATCTGGCCGCCAGCCGATTGAGAACCCTTGGCCGAATGAACGGTACTCGTGCGGCAGCAGCGGTTCGTGTCGGTATCGGCCTCCAGCGTAGTAGCAGTCGTTGCCATCGAAGTCTGCACACAGGCCATAGCCCCAGGTTGAGGAAAAGCCCTGGCAGTATCCGAGTGAGCGGTATGCATCGTTATCCTCGGCCTCGAGCAGAAGCCCGCAGCCGAAATGACCCGCACCTTGGACACAGCAACCGGCATCGTATATGTCTCTGCCCGCAATGTCCCACAGAAAACCGGTTCCAAATACCCCTGTACCTTGGGAATAGTTTCCGGCCCGATATACATCATTGCCCGCAGCGTCTATCAGCACACCGGCTCCGAAAACTGCCGAGCCCTGGCTGAAGGCCCGGGAGCAGTCGTACCGGTCGTTACCCTCGCAATCAACGAGCACGCTGAACGGGTGGTCAAGGACGCCGACCGCACCGCCGGCCCGGTTGAAATAGCTGTCGTCACCACCCAGGTCAATAGCAAGGCAGCAATCCCGGCGATAGATGTTGTCATGGTTCGCACCGACCACGACCAGGCCGAATGCGGTCTGCCACGAGGCGTATACTCCACCCTCAATACCTTCCAGCGGCCTCAGTTCTACATTCTGTGCTAGGGCGACCGAACTGGACTCAAGCAAACGGAACGCCTCGCAAGCTCCAAGTGTCACAGCAAGCCCGGCCAGGGCAAGCGAGCGACGGTCGAGCTTGCGGGCATATGTCAGCACTGTCTCGGCCCTGACACCAGTTGTGTCGTAGTCCAGCCCGAATTCGCGGTGCAGCATACCGGCCCAAGATTTCTCGAGCGTGTCGTCTTCGTCGTGCCAGAAGTTAGGGGCTTCGCCTACGAGCCGGTCAAGCTCCTTTTCAGTGAGCCCGGCAGTCGCCTTCGTGAGGTACCGGCTTCCGACCCTGAATCCGGCCAATACGACACTGACCGCCTGACCAACCGCAGACGGCAGAGCTGCCAGCTCTGAGGCTTCAACCTCGGCACGCACCCCTCGGGTTTCGGCGAGAATCTCTCGATGGACCCTGGCCGAATCTTTTTGCCCGATGTCAACGTCAATCTGTCTGTACTGGTAAAGAAGCAGGCTGGCCGGCGACCCTTGACACAACTGTACCTGCTTGGCCGCCAGGTCCGTATAGGACGCAACCTCGAGTGGGTTGTCAAGCATGCGGTCAACGATTTTCAGCCGGAAGAAACTGTCGGTTGCCCACTGCTTGAAAAAGCCCAGCTCAGGCGGTGTGATGCCCTGCGTGGCAAGACCCTGCTCGAGCGTAGCCCGGGTCAGGGAATCAAGGCCGACAGCGGCCAGACCCGATGCGACGCACCCGGTAACGAACACAAGGAAAACTCTGCGCATAACGTTCCTCCGTATGACTCTGCCAATGTAGCCTGCCCCGGACTCTTGTCAAACACACCGTGCTCCCTTGGAAACGAAGCAGACACCCCACGGCGACACTGAAAATGGGGGCAGGAAAAGGCGGATGCCACAATGACCTTGACTGTGCCGGTACTGCCGGTAACATTTGGTGTTGAGTCTGCTTGCAGCTCTCTTGTTGATTGCGGAAACGCCGACTACCCTTCTTGTTCCGCCGTTCAGTCACACGCTCGGGTTCCACCGGGTTACGCGTTTCTACCTCGAACTGTACCTGGGCAAGGACTTCAAGATCAGTAACCCCCAAGCGATGTGCGGTGCCAAGATGTTCGAGGAGGATGACCCCTCTACTGGCAAGGACGACCACATCCTGACCATGTTTGCGGTGAACTCGGGTTCAGGCCAGATTGTGTACAACGTCAAGCTGGTCCGCCCCGGACTTTACGGCTCGGTCGGCTCTGACACCGGTCAGTTTGCGAACCCGCACGGGATCTGCTGCAACCCCAAGGGTGACGTGTACGTGGCCGATACCGACAATGACCGGGTCGTACGACTGCGCTATTCCCAAGGAAGACTCTCCTGGGTCTCGGTCATAGACTCTGGACTCAACCGTCCCAGGGACGTTGGCATTGACTCACGAGGCCGGCTGTATGTCGCTGACTGCGGAAACGACCGCATTGTGGTGTATGGCCCGGACGGCTCGGTCGAAGCAACCTGGCCTGGTCTTGACCGACCTACTGCGGTCGCGGTGCTTGATGCGCAGACCGAGTATAACGATTACAAGCTCGACGCGGTCACGGTCATTGACCACGACCGACAGCGAATCAGCCAGTTCTCTCTTTCCGGCCAGCTCCGCCGTCAGACCGATGCGCGCCGTATCGGTCGGGACGAGGCCGCGTTCGCTTACTGCGCGTTCGACCGCCACGGGAACCTGTACGTGACCGACGAGACGAATTGCGAAATCCACGTGTTTGACCCGAACCTGAAATACATCGTGTCCCAAGGCGGGCCGGACCAGTTCAACTCACCCCGCGGCATTGCAATCTGGCGCCGTTTCGGTCAACTCTTCGTGAACGAACTGGACGGCGGTCAGTACTACTGGGTCGGTCTAGATGCATACTTCATTGGCTGCTATCCGCCCGAACTAACTCGCGAGCAGCCCGGCACGACTATTGCGCTGTACGTAACCGAAGTCGGCGACGTGACGGTGACGATCTCCGACTCTGCCGGCCGCGTCGTCCGTACACTGACTCCTCCCCACTCCCAACGGCCGGGCGAGGTACTGATCGTCTGGGACGGCCGCACCGATTCAGGCGAGTTCGTGGCTCCAGGGGAATACGAAATAAGGGCGGTGGTCCGGCCCACCTACAGCCGGCCCAAACAGCTCTTGAAAAAGGAACTTGTCGGCCGGGTGCGACGGCTGCTTGACAGTTGACCGCAGATCAGTAAACACGGAGCATGAATACGAGATGAGCAATCTCCAGAAACGACTGACTGACTGGACAGGACTGTCCCATACAACGACTGTCACAATCTTGCTAGTACTCGCGACCGGGCTGATTTATGCAACGAGGTATGCAGGTGACTTCGAGGAACTGGGCACTTCGGCCCGGGCGCTCGGCATGGGCGGTTCTGCGGTTGCACTGGCTCAGGGCCCGGCTGCCATCTACTACAATCCAGCCCTGGCGGCCCGAAACCGCCGCACTGCTGCGCTTCTGCTTCATGCCGAGGACTTTTCCGGACTGGTCCAGCACAACTTTCTTGGTGTGTCGTTCGTAGCCGGGCTTCAGGCTTTCGGTCTGGGTTTACTCCACAACGGCATTCCGGGCATCAAGCTTACAACGCTGCCCGACACGACGAAGCCGCCGGGTGAAAACAACCGGCCCGTCGTGCGCGGGGTCGTCAACGCAAATCAGCTTGTATGCTACCTGAACTATTGTCGGATCCTCTCATCCCACGTCTCGCTGGGCGGTAATGCCAAGGTCATCTACCAAGGGCTTGGTCCTAGTTCCTGTTTTGGCATGGGTCTGGACGGAGGCCTGGTTCTGACCCCGTTTGAGGATTTGGACATAGGGCTGCGGGTACGTAATGCGTCGAGTTCACCTCTGTTCTGGACCACCGGTACAAAGGAATTCATCCTGCCGCGGCCGTGCCTCGGCGTCAGCCGGTCGGTTCGGGTGGGCCGGGACGCGCTCCTGGTGGCTGCCGAGGTTGGAGCCGACCCGGAGGAACGGAGCCTGTACCATAATCTGGGACTGGAGTATTCATTCCGCCGCACCCTGTTCGGTCGGATGGGATTGCACCGCGGCAATTTCACATTCGGCCTCGGTGCTCGTTATCGGCGGTTCTACCTCGACTACGGATATTCCGCCGGGTACGCCGCGGGCAGCCGCGAACTGGGCAGTACCCAGCAGATTTCCGGGGGTGTTGAGTTCTAGGTCCTGAGGTCGGCCGCAAGCTGGTACACCTGCTTGCGCTGGTGATTCCTATCCTCTACTACCCGCTCTCGCAACTTTCGCCTTGGCTGGTCGTGGGACTCATGGCCGGAGCCACCGCAATCTTTCTGACGGTTGATTTCTTGCGGCTGCATCTGAATCCCTTCAAGGGAATCTTTATCGTCCTGTTCGGCTCACTCCTGCGGCGCCGTGAATTCTCGACTTTGACCGGTGGTAGCTACCTGATGCTAGCGTCGTTCGTCTGCATGCTCGTCTTTGGTTCCGGCGTCCTAGGTACGCGGCCTGAAGAGGGCCGTGGCGTTTTTATTGCCGCGGTGTCGTTCCTTGCCGTCGGCGACACGGTGGCTGCACTGGTCGGTCTTTTGTTCGGTCGCATCAAACTCTTCCGTAAGACGGTCGAAGGTACGCTAGCTGGACTTCTTGCATGCATCGGTATCGCCTACGTCGTATCAATCCTGCCAGGACTTGACCTTCCCCTTACTGTTGGTATTCTAGGGGCCGTTTCAGCCTCGCTCGTCGAGGCGCTGCCGATTGAAGTCAACGACAACGTTGTCGTTCCGGTCTTCTCCGGGGCAGTAATGATGGTCGGTCTGCAGTTCCTGCACTGACTGCGGACCCGATGACCGAAGCTGGCAAATCTTATCATTAGGAGGTAATATGAAACGAAATCTTCTGTCCGGGCTGCTGGTTCTTGCCGGAGCTGTCGCCGCGCAACATCTTTCAGCCGGACTCGACAGCGTGTACCGTTGTTACGCTGTCGGTGACTACTCAACTGCCAAGAATTTGCTCGAACAGCTCGACTTGCGGACCAAGACCCCGGCCGACCGGTTCCTAGTCAAACTCGAGATTGGCGATTTCCTGCTGGACAAACGTCAGGACTACGCCGCCGCCGAGTCGGTTTACAATCTCCTACTCGCCGAGTTTCCAAAGGAGAAGCGACGTCCTGACGTTCTGTATCGTCTAGCGCTGGCCCAGGAACAGCAGGAAAAGTTTCTTGACGCCGCTCGAAACTACGAGCAAGTCGCGACCCGGTACATGAAAACGACCTACGGCGAGGACGCGCTCGACGCGATCGAGCGCTGTTTTCGCAAGAACTATCAAGACCGTGTGGCCTACGTTGACGGCTTCCCGATCACCCGGATCGAATTAGATGACCGCATCTCACGCAACCCGGCAATGTACGAGCCGTTTGAAAAGAAACAGGAACTGCTCAACGAGATGATTGATACTCGGCTGCTCTACAAAGGAGCCCTTGCTGCCGGTGTGATGAATGACCCAAAGTTTGCCACTGATGTCGCCCAGATGCGTAACCGGGTTGTGTTCCAGGAATGGTATCGCCGCGAGATTGAGCTCAAGGCCGAACCGACTAACAAGGCAGTTCAAGCCCAGTACAGGAAGGACCGTGCGAGCCGGTACACGACTCCGGAGAAAGTGCATGCCTACCAGATTGTCGTCGCCGAGAAGACGCTGGCTGACTCACTGCGCCGGGCACTGCTTGCCGATACCACGCTCAGCTGGGATTCGGTCGCGCGTCAGTATTCCACTGCACCGGACAAGGAGAAAGGTGGTGACATGGGACTGTTTGCCCGTGGCACCCAACCTAGACCGATCGAGAATGTCGCCTTTCAGCTTAGACCCGGTCAGTTGAGTCAGCCGATCAAAACCGACCAGGGCTACGTCCTCATGAAAGTGACCGAGCGAAAACCTCGGGTCATTCGGCCGCTGAGCGAGGTCGAGAATCAGATCAAGGTACAACTCCGTCAGGAGAACGTCAACCGGCTTTACGAAGCTAAGACTGCGGAGCTGAGACGCAGGGCAAACGTTGTCACCGACACCAACGCCATCGCCCAGAACAAGGATACCCTGGCACTGGTTTACGGCTCGGTCATCACACCCGCCGAACTTACTGCCCGCATTGACCAGATACCACCCTTCTTCCGCGGTCAGTTCGAAACACCCGAGGGTAAGCAACGCATCCTGGATCAACTTATCCTTGAGAAACTGCTGCTCTACGAGGTTGAGCGGTCAAAGACCTGGCTTTGGAACAAGGTTGTTGATCGGGTCTTGGAACAGCGGACCCAGATGGCAATTGACCGCTACCGGACGATGATGACCACCGAAAAGGTCCGAATTGATTCGGCCCGGGTCAAGGCCGACTATAAAGCAAACATCAACGAGCACAAAGTCCCGGCGCAGGTGCACCTACGGGAGATCGTCGCCCGTAGTCGCAACCGGGCCGAGCAGCTACGGACCTGGGCAAAGGCTGAACGCCTGCCCGCGATGCTTGAAGGAAGAGCGGTGCTGGTACTGGACCAGGATTCCGCAGCCCGGTTGAAAGAGGCACTTGCCGCCACAAACAACACTGACTCAATTGTCGCCCTTTTCGGACTAGCCGGCACGCCTGCACTAGCTGGCACGCCAACAGTTCGAGCCGGAGCAAAGGAAGTCCCCAACATCACTCGGCCGTGGCGAGCTGCCGGCCCGTATCGTAACGTTAGTGGATACGGACTGGCATTCACCGACCTGTCGGCCGAGGACCAATTGTTCACTCCGATACTCAAGGAACCACGGACTCCGCAGGAACTCGCCCAAGTTCTCGGCGAGGAGCTCAAGATTGACAGTACCGGAGCACCGATTCTTGATTCGGCCAAGCTCGGCGCGTATGTTGCTCTAGAAGGCCAACTGCCGTCCGACTTTGTCAAAGGCCTGTTTAGGCTGGAAACAGGCCAGGTTACCGAGCGCGAGCTGGCGCACGGTTGGCTTATCGTCAAGGTGACGAAGAAGGACACCGCGCAGAAGGCTACATTCGCTGACATTGCCCGCCGTTTCTCGATTGCTGGCAGCCGGTGGTCCGGCGGAGACATGAACTGGCTCAGTCGCGACGACGAAGCCCACGACAAGAAGGTAGTCAACGCTGGGTTCGAACTATCTGCCGGCAGCATCTCACCGGTGATGAAGCTCAATGATACGACTTTTGTATTCATAAAGGTCGAAGAGAAGAAAAAGGCATATACCCGGCCGCTGGAAGAGGTCTGGGCGAAGATTGAAGGCAAACTGCGCCGGGCTGACGAGAAACAGGCATACGACGCTCTACTCGCCGACCTCCGCGCTCGGGCGAGGATTGAGGTTCTGATGAAGGAGTCCGACTTCATCTTCGAGACTGAGCCGGCCGAAGAGACGCCGAGTGGCGGGGAATCTCAGCCCGGTGGCGGAAAGTAGAGTGCCGTGGTGTAATGACACGGGCACGGCAGGACACATAGTTCACCGGACTTAGGACGTCCTGCCGTGCCCGAACTGCGCAAAGATCCGGTTCTCGGACGCTGGGTCATCATCTCAACCGAGCGGTCACGCCGGCCAAGCGATTTCCGACGTCCGGCTCACCAGCCGGTGACCGGGCACAATCAGCCGTGTCCGTTCTGTCCCGGTAACGAGCACCTCACACCGCCGGAAATCATGCGGCGACCCGAATCTGGCCAGTGGTCGGTACGGGTCGTTCCAAACCGGTTCCCGGCACTAACGCCCGAAGGTCAACCGGTCCGTCAGGGAGTCGGCGTGTACGACAAAATGACCGGTATTGGCGCGCACGAGGTAATCATCGAAACTCCAGACCATTGTCTCAGCCTAGCTGACGTTGAGCCGGGTCATTTCAGCGAAGTCATCTGGACCTTTCATGACCGTCATGTTGCGCTGTCCGCTGACCCGAGGCTCCGCTATGTTCTCGTGTTCAAGAACCACGGCGCCGGTGCTGGCGCCTCACTCGCCCATTCCCATTCCCAGCTTATTGCAATGCCGGTCGTCCCGGTTCTGGTAAAATCCGAGCTTGAAGGAGCAGCTCAGTATTTCCGTTTCCGTAACCGTTGCGTGTACTGCGACATGCTCAAGCAGGAGCTACAAGAGACTGTAAGACTGGTATTTGAGAACGACAGCTTCGTTGTGTTTCAGCCTTTTGCCCCGCGTTTCCCGTTCGAAACCTGGGTTGTCAGCCGCCGTCATTTGGGCTCGTTTGCCACCATGGACGCAGCGCACGTGACTGACCTTGCGCTTGCGCTCAAGGACATCCTAGGCCGCATGAATCGCGGCCTGTCCGGCCCGGACTTCAACTTCGTAGTCCATTCTGCACCCCTGACTGAACCAGACCCGGAATACTATCACTTTCACATCGAGCTGATGCCGAAACTAACAACTATCGCCGGATTCGAAGTCGGTACCGGTTTCTACATCAACCCGGTTCCGCCTGAGGATGCGGCATGTTTCCTGCGCCAGCAGTCTGGATGAACTACACGGATTTGGGTGACCTGACCCCGTAAGCCTTGGCTTAGGAAGCATCAGCATGACCGTTGCCCATCTTGCATCTGAAGTGGCGCCGTTTTCAAAGACCGGCGGTTTGGCCGACGTAACCGGCGCCCTACCGCAGGCACTGGTACGCGCTGGGCTTCAAGTTGCCGTCATCTCACCATTGTACCCATCCGTGGTTGAGGCTGGGTTCAATCCCGCCATATCTGACACATTCACGGTTACCGTCGGCGACCGAACCCGGACGGTCAGACTGCTTGAGCTTGTAGACCGTGGTGTGAGATACATCTTCGTGGACGAACCGGGATTTTTCGGTCGAGCAGGTATCTACGGCGACGCGCATGGCGACTACCCGGACAATGCAGAGCGCTTCATACTCTTTTGCCGCGCTGCGCTGGAAGCTGTTGCCCGGCTCGTACCAGAGCCGGACGTGGTTCACTGCCACGACTGGCAGACTGCGCTCGTGCCGCTTCTTGTCAAAGAGTGTTTCCCTGCACTCAACTGGATGCCTACCGTGCTGACAATTCACAACCTCGGGTATCAGGGTAACTTCCCGAAGGAGAAGTTTCAACTGCTCGGCGTACCGGCCCGACTGTTCGGACCAGACGGCGTTGAGTTCTACGGGTCGGTCAGCTTTCTCAAGGCGGGGTTGCTCTTTGCCGACCGCTTAACTACTGTCAGCCCAACCTATGCGCGTGAGATAATGACCGCTGAGCTCGGATTCGGACTCGACGGCGTGCTTCGCGCCCGGGCCGCGGACCTGTCCGGTATTCTCAACGGCATTGACGTCGAAGTATGGAACCCTAGCAAGGACCCGTACCTGGACCTTTGTTTCGACAGCCAATCGCTAACGGCCAAAGACAGGAACCGCGAACAACTCAGCCGCGAGCTCAGTCTCAGGTCGGACCGCTCACCACTGTTTGGATGCGTGACCCGGCTCGCTGGCCAGAAGGGCATTGACAAACTCATCGCCGTGATTCCGGAGCTTGTTGCGGCTGGTGCCCGAGTTGCGATTCTCGGCTCTGGCTCGGCCGAGTTCGAGTCGAAATTGGCAAAGACCGCCTCTGACCACCCGGGCGCGGTAGCGGTCAAGCTGGAGTTCAGTGAGCCGCTTGCCCACCGCATCTACGCCGGTTCAGACTTCTTCCTGATGCCATCAGAATATGAGCCGTGCGGCCTGGGCCAGATGATTGCCCTGCGTTACGGCACAATACCAATTGCCTCGCGCACCGGTGGCTTGGCGGACAGCATCATTGATTTTGACGAGTACCCGGACTCAGGAACAGGATTCCTCTTCACGCGCGGCGTGTTGGCGGAGTTCAGTGCGAAGCTTCAGCATGCACTCGACCTGTACCGGGACAAGGAAACGCTTGCGAGCGTGAGACAGCGAGCCATGGCTACTGATTTCTCCTGGGATGCGCGCTGCCAGGACTACGTCCGGCTCTACTCAGAGCTGGTCGTCAAACCCCTGCCGAACCGCAACCGGCCAGGGTAAAACCATGAAGCGACCTGCCTGGTAGAACGAGAGAACCCTGGTCGCACAGTGCTAGACTATTCCAGTCCTACTGTCCTCTCTTCTGCTTGACCGGAGTCTGACAGACCCTAGAATCACCGGCGTGCAGGCCCCGCTTCGTATCGGCATCGGCTTTGACGCTCACCGGTTCAGCTCCAGTCCAGACCGCAAGCTCAGACTGGGCGGTATGGTCATACCGGGCTGTAAGGGCCTTGCCGGCCACTCAGACGCGGATGTGCTGCTGCATGCCATCATGGACGCCTTGCTTGGTGCCCTTGCCCTGTCTGACATCGGAGTCCGCTTCCCTGACACCGACTCGAAGTATCAAGACGCCGACAGCACCATCTTGACGACCAGAGTGATGCGACTCGTAACCGCGCGCGGGTATGAAGTGGCCAACCTTGACTGTGTCGTCGTATGTGACCAGCCCAAACTTGCTCACCACGCCGTCAGCATCCGTACCCGAATTGCCCGCTTGCTTGCAGTACAACCGAACCGGGTCGGGCTCCAGGCCAAGACCTGCGAAGGAACCGGGCTCGCAGCGCCGGGCAGAAGTATTGCAGCAATGGTAGTCGTGCTCCTCAGGCAAAAGCGCACGGTCCGACCAAGAGACACGGGGCTTCGAATCCGCTTAACCAGGCTGCGGCCGCCGCTGAAACCCAGGGGGAAGGTCCGGTGATACCGCTCCACGACGATATCGAGTCACGAACCCGTCCGTACGTTACCTATGCCCTCGTCAGCGCCTGCGTGATGGTGTTCGTGTACCAGTTGATGTCCGAGCTTTCCAGCCCGGCGGCAGAGAGGGATTTGCTGTACACATTCGGCATGATACCCGCTGCAGTGTTCCGCGGCCAGCACCTCTGGACGCTCCTCACCTCGATGTTTCTGCACGGCGGTTTCTTCCACCTTGCCGGCAACATGCTATTCCTCTGGATATTTGGAGACAACGTCGAGGACGTGTTCGGTCATTTCGGCTACCTCGGCATGTATGTTCTGTCCGGCGTAGCTGGAAGTTTGCTTCACATTCTGGTCGCGCCCGGGTCCACGGTTCCGACCATCGGTGCCTCCGGCGCCATTTCTGGTGTCATGGGTGCGTACTTCGTTCTCTATCCCGGTGCCAGAGTCCTGACCCTAGTTCCGATATTTTTCTTCATCCGGTTCGTTTATCTCCCAGCTTTTCTCCTGCTTGGGTTCTGGTTGCTACTGCAGCTATTGTACGGTTGTTCGTCGGTCGGAGGCCGAAGCGGCGTTGCGTACTTTGCCCACATTGGCGGATTTGTTGTCGGTCTTCTTCTCGCGCTACTTGTCCGCAATCGTCGCCGGCGCCGACCAGTTTGGTATGACATACACTGACCGGCCGGCTTCAGGTTACCCACCTCCGGTCACCTGTTCAAACAAAGAAACCGACCGATGTCGCATCCGCAACACCCCTGCCTGATGCCAACAACCGGCCAGAGGGTTAGTCTGTTCGGTGCGCTGACTGTCGCTGCTGCACTAAGGCTAGTCTTCCTGTCCCTACCGGCAACATCAATCGAGACCAAAGCCGTTGCTGCCATCCCGGATGCTGCCGAGTACCTTACCCTGGCCCAGAACCTTGTTCGGCACCAGACGTTCTCCCGGTCTGAACAGGAGCCGTACCGACCCGAGGTCCTGCGTACACCAGGCTATCCCCTTTTCCTCGCCCTGTTCTTCGTTGTGTTCCCTAAACCGCTCCTGCCGATACTCGCTGCCCAGCTTATTCTTTCCCTGCTACTGGTCCTAGTCACCTACCGGTTCTGCCTGGAACTGACCGGCGACAACCGCACTTCACTTGTTGCCGCTTATCTGGTCGCGCTTTCTCCCAACCTAGCGTTCGTCTCGACCAAGGTCGTGACTGAGACTCTGTTCACCCTCATGCTAGCTGTAACGCTAATTCTGTTCAACCGGCACCGCACAGTCAGCCGGGTCCAGGGCATTGTCGCCAGCGGAGTGTGCTGCGGCCTTCTGGCGCTTGTCCGGCCGATAGCACTCTACTTTCCGCTGCTATTGGCTGCAGTGCTATTCTTCGACCGCAGCGTCCGCCAGTACAGGCATGCTTGCTCCTGTTCGGAACAGACCGGTCGGCCCGCTGACGTAGGCCTTCCGCGCCTGCTCAGCCCGCTGTTGCTGCTCGCCGGTACTGCGCTCGTAGTTCTGCCGTTGTTCGTGCGCAACGCTCGACTGACCGGCCGTTGGGTTCTCTCAACGACTGCCGAGCACAACCTTGTCCTGTACAACGCTGCAACCGTTCTTGCCTTAGACCAAAACGTCTCGTTGGCCGAGGCACGTGAGCTGATGAAACTTGAGGCCGAAGCACCGTCGTTCGCTCCACTGGATACTTTGAACATGGCCCGGTACTGGCAGCGACTCACGCCGGTCGCGTGGCGTCACATCCTGCGCAAACCTTGGCTCGCCCTACGGGTCCAGCTGCTTGGGTTTGTCTCCACGTTGGCTAGTCCAATAAGCCTAAGGCCGCTTGCAGTTCACTCCGGCACGGATCCGGGCCAGGAGCCGAATGTCGCTCAGCGTGCTCTGACTGCGCTCGCCCGTGGCCAGCTCGTCGAAGCAGCCCGGCTCGTTTGGCAGTCTCGGCTTGCGCGACTCGGCTGGTTCGGGGTCACGACGTTTACCGCCGCGCTCATATTTCAGCTCGGTGTGCTCATACTGGTGCTGCTCCTGCTTGTTCGTCATCTTTTCCTGCATACCCGCTTCTCATTCCCCCTTGCTCATGACACTATGCTGTTGCTGTTTCTGACCATCCTCTACTTCGCACTGCCGACCGGCGCACTGGGTGAAGCCCGCATGCGGGCTCCGATTGAACCCGTACTTGCGGTGCTCGCCGCAGCGGCGACCCGCACCCTGGACTCCATCGTCAAGGGAACCGGAAAGTCGCGCGTATAGGACGGTGCTGTTTCCGGGGCTATGCTTTACAGCAGCCCGCGGCTGCGGAAACTGTAGTGCTTGTCGCCGGCGATAATGATGTGGTCCAGGAGCGGAATGCCGATTATCCTACCGGCCTCGACTAGACGGCGGGTGAGCCGTACATCGTCCTCTGACGGCGTCGGGTCGCCGGACGGATGATTGTGCACGACGACTATCCCCGAGGCCTTTGCCCGGATTGCTTCCTGAAACACTTCGCGCGGGTGGGCCAGAGTCGTATCGAGCGAGCCCAGCGACACCAGCTCCCGTGTAACCAGCCTGCGTCTGGAATCCGCAACAAGCGAATGAAAACACTCCTTTTTCTCGCCGCGCAGCTTGGGAGCCATAAGCCGCACAACCGCCTCAGGACTGTCCAGCTCTGCCCCTGAGTCGTCGTCCGGAGGCTCGTCAATCCGGCGTGCGAGTTCAAGTGCGGCCTTAAGCTGACACGCCTTAGCCCTGCCAATACCCTCGATCTGTTGCAGTTCCTCGATGGTCGCATCGGCAATTGCGCCGATGGTCTTGAACCTCCGCACCAGGTCACGGGCAATATCGAGAACCGACCGCCCTTTGGTTCCCCGGCTGATGATGATCGCCAGCACCTCTTCGCGGGTCAGGGCCTTCGGTCCCTCGCGCATCAGCCGCTCACGCGGCCGCTCGCGCTGCGGAAGGTCGTGAACCGTGAACGTGCGGTGCGTTGGTTCCTTCACTTGTCTTGTCGGACTCTAAGGTTGTCGGTTCCTTCTCCGATGGTGAACTCCCAAGCGCACCAGGCATCAGCGGGATGTTCGTCCGGTGGGCAGTACAGGCATCGGGTTGTGATTCGCGGGTCAATTACCCGGGCGAACTCTGAGTACTCGACAATACCTACCTGCTTGCACGGAAAATCCGCAAGGCCCTTGCGTCTGCGGGCCGATTGCACCCGGCAATCACGCATCCTGAAGACGACGCGATTCTGGGTTTCCTCAATCGTATCCTGCTCGTTGATAAAGGCATAGAGTCTGAAAGACAATGCCTTGACGAGAGCTGGAATCCCGCTGCCCGGCGTAATGCCGTGCCGCCTCATGATGCGTTCGGCCTCGATTCTGGTAAATCGCCGCCACGCCTCAATGTCGGCCCGGATTGCTGCGTCGAGGCCGTGCTCGGACTCAACTGCCTGAAACCAGGTGCCGTCATGTGCGAGCCAGTTCTTGGCGGCGTCGGCGAGCAGCTCCTCGAGCTGTTCCCGTCTAAGCCCGGCAAGCTGCGGAAAACGGCCCGGCGTCATCATGCCGGCCATGTTATTCCGGAATCAGGTCATGTCAATCGCCGTCCCGGCCGCCTTCGCCCGGCATCCGGAGCAAGCCCAAATGCCCTGACCGACGGTCCTGGAGTACGCCGGCCCTTCTGGCAAAGCGGCTCGAACTCGCTCACTCCCCGTGGATTTCAGGAACGAAGCCCCAGATTCCTGGCATGCTGCGTCGGCTGACGCCAACGTCTCGTCCTCTGGCGAGTCTCGTGGCTTCCCGGCGACCTTGATTCTCGGACGTACCCTCTGCCCCTTGACAGCTCAGCAAGGCAACGCTAGCCTGACGTATCAGAGGAGGTCTATGTCAAGACCGTTGCTAGCGCTGGCCGTCATCACTCTTTCGTTGCCGGCCTTGCTCCTAGCCCAGATGGGCTGGGACCAGGCAACTGCATCTGCCCCCTGGCCGCCGCGGCACTGCCTAGGCTCGCTTGAGTTCGGGGGTCGGATTTGGGTGTTGGGCGGCGAGGGGAGTGCGAGCTACAATGATGTCTGGTATTCGACCGACGGCACCAACTGGTTCGAAGCTACGCCGTCAGCTGCGTGGTCACCACGGTTCAAGCACACCGTTGCCACGCTTGGCGATCGGATGTGGATAATGGGAGGCAGTTCTGGCAACCTGAAGAACGATGTCTGGTACTCAGGCGACGGTATTGACTGGTCAGAGGCCACACCGGCCGCAGCCTGGGCCGGCCGTAAAGGACACGCTTCGGTTACGTTCGACTCGAGACTGTGGGTTCTCGGCGGTACAACCGGCACCATCAAGAACGATGTCTGGTACTCAACAACCGGCGACACATGGGAACAGGCAACCGCAGGCGCTGACTGGAACCCGCGCGTGAATCATGCTGTGGTGGTTTTCCACGACACTATCTGGGTACTGGGCGGATTCACCGGCGCTGCCAACCTGAACGATGTGTGGTGCTCGTGCAACGGCACCGATTGGACCCAAGTCACTGCCTCGGCCGCCTGGTCGGCGCGTCGGGGTCACTCGGTCGCGGTGCTGCGCGACACCATGTGGCTTGCCGGCGGCAATGCTGGCACTGTGTACTACAACGACGTCTGGTACTCGGTCAACGGCGCGGACTGGGTACAGGCAAGTCCCTCGGCGCCGTGGCCGGCCCGCTGGAACCACGCTCTTGTCGCCTACAACGACCGCATCTGGATTCTCGGCGGCTGGAACCAAACGCAGGTGTTCAACGATGTTTGGTACTCAACCGGACTCGGCGGACTGGCGGCAAACCCTGCAACAACGCTCCCTGGCCTGCGGCTCGTCATTTCGCCGAATCCGGTTGTCTCCCACGTCGCCACGGTGCGGCTTGTAGCAGCAAATGCCCTACCGCGGGTTACGAGCATCCGAGTCCATAACGCAACCGGTCGGGTTGTCCTCCATGACGCTATCACTTCATTACCTAATCGCTTCTCGCTCGACCTGCACGGCCTTCCTGCTGGTGTCTACCTTCTGCGTGTTGGCACGGAACTGGGATTCTCCGAAACGCAGATACTCAAGCTCCGCTAAGTCCACTCAACAACGAGAAGGACCCTGTCGCACTCCCGATCGGTCCAGGAAGTTCGCGCAGACTGGCAGATGTTCCTCATGTCCGGTTCTAACTAGTCGTCCGACCGACCCGCCGGGCGTCCTGCTGAGCGACCGGGTGCCACGTATTCACCGCACTGTTCGCAGCCTCGCGCAGATGGAACGCCACCGCGCCAGGCCCTTCGCCCGAACTCCGGTAGCCAGCCCGGCACAAAGGCCGGGCACCCCATACTGTCCAAACGAGGCTGGCCTGAGAACCAGGCCAGCCTCAGTCCGGAAAAAGACTATTCCGCCAGAATGAACTTGACAGTGGCCACACCAGGGCCGGAAATCAGTTGCGCGAAATACAGGCCCGCGGCCTGCCTCACGCCTGCATCGCTACACCGGTCCCAACTCACCCGCGTCTCAGTAACCGCAAGCTCGCGCACAACCGAGCCCAGCGCGTTGTAGATGACCAGCCGCGAGCCGGGCACGGCTGCGGCAATCTCGAACGCAACTTCACCGGTTACATTGACTGCCTTCACCCTTAGACCGGGTCGCACTGCACCGAGTCCCTGCTCACTGACACCGGACGAAAACCTTATCCAGAATGACCAAGGCGTACCGAGCTGGCCCCAACCGAACTGGTTGTGCGCCCGGCATGTCCACTTGTACGACTTGCCGTACTGGAACAGCGAGTCCGGCAGCGGGCAGGTGTTGCTCGTCGTCTTGCGCCGGACCAGTGTGTCGCCCGCATATATCAACCTGAAGTCAAGACTGTCGCCGGAATAAAGCGAATCCACAACAAGGACAATCGGCGGTGCGAAAATCTGCTGACCATTAGGCGGAGCAAGGAACTTGGGCGGAAGCGGCTCCCGGGTTATAACGAAGTTCCCGAAACTAGCGTCGCTTGAGGTAAGTGTCGAGCCATTGTACTGCCTGAGCCGGAGCCGAACCGAGTCTGAAGCAGGCTGGGAGGGTGAAACGTACCACTTGTACAAACCGTTGTCCGGCAGGTTCGCGGCCAGGATCTGCCAGGTCTTACCGTGGTTCTGGGAGATTTCGATGTCAACCCTTGTCCCGGGATTGCCATGGCTCGTCCATGTCACATTAGCCGTATCTCCGACCTGAAGTATCTCTCCACGGCCGTTTGAGTTGTAGAATGTGTCACCGACCGGATAAACAATGTTCAACCGATGCACGTCTCCGCCTGACATGTGGGGTGACGCGACGTGTGACTGATTGTTACCTGAATAGTGCCACCAGGCCGCGGGCATCCACCATGTGTTGTGCACATATACGTCCTTTTCCGGAGTACGGTACCCAAAGCAGGCGAGCGAATGGCTCTCCCACATTGCACTCCATATGAACGCATACCCGCCGTTGATTTGGCCGGTTATCGTACTCCAGGCCCAGTCATTGCCGCTTGAGCCGTATGCTTCGGTCACAGTGCAGGTATAGTTGTTGTTATTACCCTGGGCCGCATTGCGCAGACCTGAGGCAATGTAGGAAACGTATGTACCGCCATTGTTGACGGTATCAGTGTTCATCGCAATGGCGCATTCGCGCTGGGTGTTCGGTATCTGCCAATCGTTTTCGCCCTCAATACGGTCCCAGCGCAAGGCATACTGATCCACGAGCCGACCGTAGTTCTGGGTCCGGTCAATATAACCAAGTACCATTGCGCCCGATGTCGGCGTGCATCCATAGCTCCAGTCGTAGAACGGCGCCTTGTCCACGTTCGGCACGTAGTACTCGGTGAAGTCAGTGAAATCCCTGCCCAGCGCCTCCTGCCATTCATGCTCATGCACGGCCGCGGCCGCTTCTGGATCATATCCGTGTTCGCGAGCTACCTGTCTTCGGCGCGACACCTCCTCAACGAATGCCTGCCGGGAGTTCCAAGTCTCATCAAAATGGTTCGAATAGACAACATGGTCTCCAGCCTGGTTACCAAACTCAAGGAACGTCCGACACTCGATAAAGTAGATCCTTGTCAGAGTAGCGTCACTACCCAGAACCTGCCGGGCCCTGGCCAAGGCCTTCTCACCTATGGCATAGTACTCGGATGTACCGTAGCCGTAGTAAACAAACGGTGGCCGGTCATAGCTGGCTGATGCAAGGATGCAGGCATACTTTGACCGCCATTTAGTAAGGTCGGTATTGACGGTCAGACGTTCGCGGTCGGCAAGGACGTCAAGCGTAACCTGTTCCTGGTCTGGGAAGGTCTGTCCATCAGTTCGGAAGTGGAACATATACCCCGCGGTTGCACCATTCTCATCGAGGTACGGGATAACCGGGCCGAGCCGGCATCCTGGCCACTCGGCTTCTGCCTTACGCAGCACGAGGTCGTGAACAACTTGGTACTCAACTGCGTTGACCGGCGTCCTGCCACCTTCGGGTAGTGGCAGAACCGTGAGCAGGAAACTTGCCAACGAAACCACAAGCATCATCTGTGCTCCTTTCGTCTCGGAACAACAAGAAATTCTAGCCCCGCGGGCAAAGGTGTCAAACTTACGGTGTCAGACGGTATCGGTCTCGTGGGAAAAAACTCGCCTCGCGCACGTTCGCCAGGCCGAGAAGCTGCTGGGTCAGCCTTTCCGCTCCGATTGCCAGTCCGCCGTGCGGCGGCATTGCGTATCGGAATATCTCAAGGTAAAACTCGAAATCGGCCGGATTCCCGCCAATTCTGCGGATGCTGTCAACGAGCATCTGGTAATCGTGAATGCGCTGGCTTCCGGTTGTAACCTCAAGCCCGCGGAAAAGGCAGTCAAATCCAAGGGTAGATTCCTCATCCTCTGGATCCGGCATCGTGTAGAACGGCCGGGCCGAGCGAGGGTATCGGGTAACAAACACGAATTCAGACCCGTGCACCTTCAGAGCGTAATCACATATCTGACGTTCACCTTCAGGGTCAAGGTCAACCATGCCCCTAGTATCACGGCCATAGTCCCGGCCGAGAATTGCCAAGGCCTCCTTGAGCCGGATTTCCGGCATGTCGCCGACCCTGGGCAGTTTGGCTCCGAGCAGGTTGAACTCCTCTTGGCAATGCAACCTGAGATTCTCAACCAGTTCTCTCAAGAAACCCCTCTCGACATCAATTACATCGGTGTAGGACTCGATGAATCCCATCTCCAAGTCAAGCGACAGATACTCGTTGATGTGCCTCGACGTGGCATGGTCTTCAGCCCGATACACGAACCCGACCTCAAACACGCGTTCGAACCCGGCACCAACAAGCATCTGCTTATAGAACTGCGGACTCTGAGCAAGATATGCCTGCTCCTCGAAGTACTTGACCGGAAACAGCGCAGTACCACCCTCAGTGCCAGCCTTTACTATCTTGGATGTGTGTACCTCTAGGAAATCAAGCCGGCGCAGGTAGTCACGAAAGGTGCGTACGATTTCAGCCTGAACCCGGAACGGCGCGGCGAACTCGGGGTTGCGCAACGAAAAAGCCCGGTGGTCGAGGATCGTATCAATCTTCAGATTCAGCTTCTCGCGCGACCGACTCACCTCAAAAGGCAACTCGGCCTGAGGCTCGATTAGAGGCCGGACTGACATGACCTCCAGTTCGACTCCGGCCCGCGCCTGCTTTTCTTCCTTCACCCGGCCCACAACCTCAACGATGCTCTCGCGCTTCAGGTCAGCAACCTTGACCTTTGCCGGATCAAGTACAACACCCTGGGCCACGCCGGTCCGGTCCCGCACCAGCACAAAAGCAATCTTGCCCTTATCCCGAACGTGGTGCAACCAGCCAACCAGTCTGACTGCTTCGCCGACGTGCCTCGGCAGGTCACGGGCCAGCGTTCTTTGCATGGTGAAATCTAGCCGCTATCCCCGGTCTGTCAAGCAACCCATGAACCCGGAATGGTGGGCCAGGATGGCGGCTAGCGGGCGAGCGCTCCCAGCCGAACAACAGGGCGGCGCTGAATCCTGCGCCGCCCCGCTCTTGTCTCGCTCTGCCGCTACTATCTCACCATCACCGCTTTCCTGGTGTCGCGGAATCCGGGTGTCTCGAGCCGGTAGAAGTAGATGCCGCTTGAGACCTTCCCGGTCGTTCTGCCCCGGCGTAAGTATCCTTTCTGCCGACTACCGCCGGCTGTCATCTCGCCCAAATGGAGCTTACGCCCTCTTTGTCCCCAGTCAAAACACCCGCTGAATTTGCAGGAAGTATAGGACATCACCCCGGTCGCACAACCGGCAGCCGGGCAAGCGGCCTACCAGCCAACCGCCAATCGGCCTGCCAACCGGCTTGGCAAGCGGCTTGGGAGTCAACCTGGCAACCGGCCTACCAGCCGGCCGTCCAATCGGCTTGCCAATCAGCCTGGCAATCGGCCTGCCAACCGACTTGGCAAGCGGCCGGGGAATCAACCTGGCAACCGGCTTGCCAATCGGCCGGGCAATCAACCTGCCAAACGGCTCGGCAACCGGTCTGCCAAGCGGCCGGGGAACCAGCCCGGTAATCAGCTCGAGAATCGGCCTGCCAATCGGCTTGGCAATCGGCTTGCCAGGCGGCCTGCCAATCTGCCCACCAATCAGCCTACCAATAGACCCCCATACGGGAAGACTTCACTTACGAGCGCCCCAGGTGTGCCTCAAGCCTCAGGCTTTACTTTTCAAGCTCCTGACTTCACTGGCTCACTTTACCTCGCCCGGCCCCTCGACCCCTTGACCCGCAAGCCGTGGTAACTTGGTGCAGGGACGGCTTGTCTCCGCCCCTGCACCGGTATCCGGTCTTCGGGTTTCCGGTCTACTCGCTCACGCTATCTTACCACCACCATCTTCCGCTGCCGGCACTCGGTGTTCGCTTCGACCCGGCAGAAGTACACGCCGGCTGCAAGCTGTCGCCCGTAGGAAAACGGGAAGGAAAACGAGGAAAACGGGAAGATACTCATGAAAAGCCTCCTTTCGGTTTCGAAGGTATTCTTATGTGCACAAAGGACCTCGAAACGCAGAAAGGAGACGCACAATGCTACACGTAGGTCTGGACATGCACAAGCGGTTCTCCGAGGTGGCCGCGCTCAACGACAAGGGCGAGGTCGAGAATCGGAAGACGCTGCGCCACGACAACGGTGGCGAGATGGCCGAGTACTTCCGGCCGCTGGCGGGCAAGGCGGTGGTAACGGTCGAGGCCGTGCGCAATTGGTACTGGCTGTACGAGTTACTGGAGGGACTCGGGGTCGAGGCCAAGCTGGTCAACTCCAGAAAGGTGCGGCTGATAGCGGAGTCCAAGAACAAGAGCGACAAGATCGACGCCCTGATCCTGGCGCAACTGGAACGGACCGACTACCTGCCACAAGCCTACATTCCGCCGCGGCCGGTCCGGGACATGCGCGAGCTCTTGCGCTACCGGCTGGTCCTGGTGCGGTTGCGCACCGGTCTGAAGAACCGGATTCATGCCCTCCTGGACAAGCTCAACGTCCAGCACAGTTTCACCGACCTGTTCGGCACGGCCGGCCGGAGGTTCATGGCCGCATTGGAGCTGCGGCCGGTCTAGCGCGGGCAACTGGACAACTACCTGGCGCTCATGGAGGACGTAGAAGGACGGATTGCCGCAGCCACCCGGGATATCAAGGCGCAGTTGGTGACCGACCCGCGGGCCGAGCTCTTGATGACGATACCGGCTATCGCCCATCTTACCGCCTACCTGCTCTTGGCTGAGATTGGCGAGATCAGCCGCTTCCTATCGCCCAAGAAGCTGTGCGCGTACGGCGGGATCGTACCGGCAACGAGGCAGAGTGCCGAGCACCGCTGGCAGGGGCGGATAACGCATGAGGGCAGCCGGTACATCCGCTGGGCGATGGTGGAAGCAGCCTGCAAGGCCCCGAGTCACGATCACTATCTGGGGCAGTTCTACCGTAGCGTGGCGCACCGGCGCGGACCACTAAAGGCGCGGGTGGCGGTGGCGCGGAAGCTGTTGGCTGCGGTATGGTACGTGCTGACGTACAACGAGCCTTACAAACCAAGGTATGAAACCACAGTCTGAGCAAACCCGGCGGGGACGTTGGTCTACGAAGACCGAGGGTCAGAGTGGGAAGCTCAGACTCGGAAGTGAACATGTGTCTGCCGCAGGACGAATAGAAGCATGAGTAAACTCGATACTCGAGTCAGGCAGGATGAACCGGAAAGGAACACAGCTATCGGCTATTGACAGGAGGCTTTTCATGGAAGCGTCCCCGTTATCCCCCAACATTGTACCCCCAAAACTCCGCCGGACAGGGCTCCATGACCCCGAAGATGCGACAGCAGAGCGCCGGCCTGGCCGGCTCCGGCCCCGGCTGGAAGCCCCCGCCCGGCACAATCATCGAATCGTACTTCGTCCCAGCAAAGGCATCGTAGTAGAATTGGATAGAGTCTGACCCCGACCGCGTGAACTTGAACTCCAGTTGCTTCCCCTTCACGATGGACTCGGGATAGGTCACATGCAGATAGAACCTGACCCACTCGTGATCAACGTCGCCCCCGGCATAGGCCACCTGTGTTATTGGGGATCCGCCTGGATAGGTCAGAACCGACAGGTGATACGCGCCACCTGCGCCCCGTGAGCCCGCGAACAGCTCGCAATAGGCCCCCGACGTGCTGTCCAGCAGGTCGAACGCGACCGTGATCACCTCCGAAACGTAGTAGTTGGGTGCGGGAGGCAGTCGCGTCCAGCCCGACCACTCAGCAGTCCTTGGCTCCACCGAGTAGGCGCGAACAAGCGCAGCCGAGACGCCCACCACCAGGCAGAGCAGTATCAGTGTTCTTTTCATCTAGTCCTCCTATTGTTTCACTGCCTTCGCTATCTCTCGGCGACCACCGACCGTCACCTCGACAAAGTACAAACCCTGCGGGATTCCGCCAAAGTCCAACCTTGTGCCGCCGTTTTCTTCTCTGCGTCCCACAGCCATGCTCCTGCCCACGGCGTCGCGTACCGTCAAGCAGCCGCCGCGTACACGGTGCCCTTCCAGAACGGCAAACTGCGCAATGGGATTGGGCCGGACTCTGAACGCTAGCCGTGACGGACGTGGCCATGGCGCAGGTTCCGTCACGCCTGTCGTTGTCGTCTCGTACACCGCGACTCCGGCATCCCAGAATGCTCCATACAGGTAGCCACCAGCGTAGCTGAGGCGGCGGTTGCTGTAAGGTGCACTTGCCGCGCCGATTCTCCTTGGCAGAACCGGGTTGCTCACTTCATACGCTTCAACGCCCTCACTTGTGCCTATGAACAACACAGATTCACCAATGGTAACATCCCATGCCCTGCCGGTCGGTGTCCGCGACAACTCGTGTGGTTGCGAGGGATTGGCGACGCTGAACACGAAGAGCGTATCCCAAGATGGTACGTATGCGAACGTATCCCTCACCGCAACGCCGATGGATGGACGACCGCCGGTGCAGATAACACGGGGACTCGCAGGGTTTGCGACATTGACTATCTGCAAGCTCGTGCCAGCCACATAGGCCAGCGTTTCCTGAACTACCAACCCGAATACTCCGTCCTGCGTCACGCAGCTCCCCACCAGCACCGGCTGTCTGGGCCGGGCAACGTTGACGATTTGGAAGCGTCTTCCCTCGGCCACGTAAACGAAGCTGTCGCGCAGGACCATGTCCTCGGGGTAGCCGAACAACTCACATGTCCCCGCGAAGAGTGGCATTGCTGGCTTACTCACGTCCAAAGCGCGGAACTTCGGGCGCGGCCACCCGATGCAGGCGAAGGAATCCCCGGCAACGGCTGTTGCGATGCCCGGTGCCTGCCCAGCCGTGTCATAGGAACCAAGCGTGGTCAGCCTTGCCGGGTCACTGACATCGAGTATCTTGAGCCCAGACATCCG
>JBDRUN010000018.1 GCA_039801365.1 candidate division WOR-3 bacterium | reverse complement strand
GCCAGTCGGCAGGCAATTACAGTACCGGCTGCATGAAGGAAGTACCCCTGGATGATTTCTAAAGTCAGCGGCAATTCAGACCTGACGGTGCGTGCGGTCCAGCGCTGATTGAGCATGTCGTCAACGTACTCCGGCGTATGAACCAGCTTGATGTCGTTGAGGTCTGGGTCGGGCGGCTCGACAAAGTCCTCAGGCTTTGCCAGACCGTCAGCCAGCAGCCGGTCGTGCACCAGCCGGTACTTGTCAGTGCGAAACACATGCGCGCCAATATTCACCTCATACCGGTCGGAATATACAAACTTCATCAGAGCTCCCTTTGCACACTCAGGTTCAAGGCGGGGTTATTATAGAACCAGCGTCCGGGCTGTCAAACCGCGTTTGCGGCCGGCGAGACGCGATATTGCCGATTCGCTATCTTTGATGTATTCTTCTGCAGTGGTTGACCTTCTTGCCATCGTCCTTCTGCTCGCCGAAACCGGTTCGGCCGGGCTTCCGGTTGAACGTACCGTCCGAATCGAAGTCCCGAACCACGACGCAGTCTACCATCTGAATCGCCAGGTCGAGATCGGCATCATCACTGCCGAGGACAACTACATCATTGCGGTTGCCGACGACATCGCCATCAACCGACTGCGAAGTCTTGGTTACCGGGTAACCGTTCTGATTGAGGACAATGCGAGGAAGGCGGCGCAGGACCTCGTCGAGTACTACTCCTACACTCAGGTATGCAGCATAATGCACTCGCTGGCACTCGCCTATCCTGGCATCGCGCGGCTCGAAACCCTTGGTTTCTCAGTCGGCGCGCGGCCGATTCCGGCAATGAAGGTCACTGAAAACCCGTGGCAGGATGCAAACCGGCCTCGCGTCCGGCTCATCGGCGCTCACCATGGCGACGAGAAGATCTCAACCGAGGTCGCCCTCGCGTTCCTTCTATATCTCTGCCTGAACTACGGTTCTGATTCCATTGTCACCCGTCTTGTCAACACGCGCGAGTTCTGGCTTGTGCCGATACTCAACGTTGACGGCCACGTTGCAAACCGACGGACAAACAACAACGGCCGTGACCTGAACCGGGACTACGGGTACGAATGGGAGAACTATTCAGAGCCATTCTCCCAGCCTGAAACCAGGGCCGTGCTCAGCCATAGCTTTCGCCATGTTCCCACGCTGGAATACGAGTATCACTCCACCGCCTCTTACGTCAACTACCTGTGGGACAACCACCCGGCAGACCCACCGGACTCAGGCTGGATTATCACGTTATCGCGGCGGTACGCGGATTCGACTTATGGTTCCTCGCTCACCCGACTCCAACCAATAAACGGGTACGACTGGTATGAAGTCCATGGCTCGTGTCAGGACTTCACCTTCGGTGGGTGCGGCGGTCTTGCCTGGACGATTGAGACCCAGCAGCCTTCGACCCGACCGAAGATTGACTCTATCTGCCTTGCGAACCGCCGCGCACTTCTTGACATGGCTGACCTAGCCGGCCGGGGCATCAACGGCCGGGTGTACGACTCAGTAACAGGTGTACCCTTGTACGCTCGGGTCGAACTCACCTCTCCCCCGCGCTGGCCCGCGCACACAAACGTCGGTGCCGGTGACTTCCACAAGATGGTCGCTCCCGGCACATACGCGGTTCGCGTATGTGCGAATGGATATGTGCCTAAGACGTTCTTCGGACTTGTGGTACCTGACACCGGGCTCTGGCTAGACGTGCCACTTGCAAGGCCGGTGTCAGAGCCCTGGCTTTCCGTCCAGCGCGTGCTTGCAGTCAAGCGGATTGATGACACTCACATATACAAAGACTGGGTGTACAATTCGTTGGGCGAACCCGACGGCGTGTACTACAACATTGGCCCAAGCACCTCAAACGTTATATTCGGGACCGACCAGTTCGAACCAGCCCAGAACCGGGTAGGTAATGACATCACGGTTCATGCGACCGGAAGCTACTCAATTGCCGCGGCAGAGGATTGGAAAGGGCCGTGGTATGTGCTTGGTAATGCATCAGGCGTTGCCAGCTTTGATTTGGCATCGGTCAACCTTGACAGCGCGAGATACTTGAAACTCACAAACACAGGCTCGGCCGCACTCGACGCAATAACGTACCTTGGTCGAACGAGAACCGACATCTCAGAATCCGGTCCCGGCCTCTACCTTCCCCGACTTGTGCTCAACCCCAACCCGGCTTCGGCCCGGGTGAACATCAAACTTGAAGCTCCAATTCAAGGTCGTTCCCTGATCTACGTGACCGACATTGCGGGCCGCACCGTACGTCTGCTCAGGTCTGATTTCAGTCGCAATCAGGCCTGCCTGACCTGGCCGCTTGACGACGAATCAGGCCGGCTGGTCCCAGATGGCGTCTACTTCTGTCGGCTTGGTACCGGTCCCAGCCCGGTCTTGCACAAACTTATCATTGCCCGACATTAGCGGGCGCAGTCCAGTAACTTTTCCCACCGAAGGTCAGACCTGACCATTAGCCAGCATGCGTGATGTACAGATGACTGCACAGGGGAATGCCCGACGTTTGGCTCCTGGGTCGAGCGCGGCCAGTCAAACCAGCTCCTCTCGGTCCATGTACGAGGACAGCACGCGAAGACTGTTCCCCGGAACATGCCTCCGCTGCTGCCGCAATGCTTCCTGGGTCTTAGCTACCGCCTATTGACTCCTGACCTGCCAACCCTGTCCCACAGGTCAATTGCATTCTCCGCGTTCTGGCCGGTTCCTCGCGACAGGTGCTGGCTTCAGGGTTCTTCTGCCTCACTTATACCGGGTCCGCTATCCCAAACACTTCCTTTCGCAGAACCTCAAGAATTGACTTTTTCAACTCCCTGGCGGTCCACTTGTCCTGAAGTACCATCGCCTCCTTGGCCAGAGTTTGGTCGTGAAACTTCCTGGACTTCTTCCACAGCTCCCGGCAGAAATTCAGATAAGCCGGGTAAGCATAGGTTGGCGCACCCTGCGCGCCCAGCACCACCTTTGCGCGGTCCTCAAGTTCAGCCAGGGCAGCCTGCGCCTCGGTCTGCTTGGCAAGCATCCGTTCGCGGCGTTTGTCAACCCGCTGCTTGATGACCTCGGTATCATAGTTCAGGTCATAGTTGTAGATACGGTCTGGACTTGGCTTCACCGGCATTGTATCCTCCTGCTCAATACGCCTCGCTCAGCACATGTCGGGTATAACCACGACACAGCAACGCGGCCAAACTCGTGAGACTAGCCGGAAACATACCCACAAGAATAATCTAGCGCGGATGATGTTCATTGTCAAGCCTAAACGGCCCAAGGACTGCATCGCAAAAAACCAGCCAGCTGCCCAACCTGCTGACTGGTGCCCAACCCTACGGTCTGCCATCACTTGAACCTGGCAGACGGTCTACCACTTAGATACATACACAGCTGACAAGTATGTGACCAGGGCGATACATGGGGCTAGCCCACGGGCTAGCCCCCAGGCTACCCAGGGGGCTGCCCCACGGCTAGCCAGTAGGGAAACAAACCACGCTGCATGTAGTGCAACCCTGATGTTTGCGGCAAGGTCTGCCCGCAATGACGCGCACCGGTCGGCACAGCCCGCAAACAATGGAGCAACCAGTGGGGCATTATGGGGGGCAATTCTGAATGTCGCATCTGCTTCTGCCGCGTCTAGCTAACATCCAGTATCTAATGCTCTTGGCCGCTCTGACCTGTCTCTGTGAACCTAAACGGAATCCCTATCATCGCCTAGTCGCCCGATACGTCCGGATTGTCTTACGCACATCTTCTGTATCTTCTCTTCTGTCGAATCTCCGTCCTGTTCGTTACGCGTCATAGCAGGTTCGCCAGTTCGCTGCCCGCAGGTTTCTGGCCACCGGGTTGCCATCGCCGTTGTCAGCTCTGCCCTCTTCCCCATTGATAATACTCTCTCGCGTTGCCGCGGTACGTTGGCGCGCAGTGCCTGACGAAGAGAGCTTCGCCGCTGGAAATTGGCTGCGATACTTTGCGTTCATTCACTCTGTCGTGCAGAATCAGGCCACTGAGAAAACGACGGATGATTCCTGCCTTTCCCCGGGCAGTACGTCCGCAAGAAAAAGAGTGGAGCTGACCCGATTCGAACGGGCGACCCTCTGCTTGCAAAGCAGATGCTCTCCCAACTGAGCTACAGCCCCGTGGAGGCAGGAGAACAGGGAGCGGTTCCTGCAGGAGAACGGCCAGACCTGCTCCTCTGCTCTCGATCCTACTTTGCCTGATGAGTCCTAGGATAGCAGCCTGGCGAACATAGTCAAGCTAGTGTCGTGAGTAGGCGATGCGGAAAGGTGTGCTGTCCGTTTTTGCACGGAACTCAGCGTAGGTGAGACCGGCCGCAAACCTCGCGCCTCGGGCTGCCATCACTGGTCCGCCGACGTACTCAAACCTAGTCGCAATCGTCAACCGACCAAGGGCCAGCGCAAAGCTCGCGGCCAGACACGGACCGTCTGGTTGACCGCAAGCAAACTCCAAAGCCGAGGGCAGCCACGCGACCGGCGACAGTTCGACGACGGCTGAACCAAGCCAGCCGTTGTCCAACGCAGTATGGCCGAGCAACCGATATTGGAAGCCGGCACCGCACTCCAACCACCGGCTGAACACCCGGGCAGCACTCAGGTTGAGTTTCAACGGCAGTTGACCCACAAACCCAGGGCCTGGTCCGTGGTCAAAACTCTGGGTGAACAACCCCTTTGTCCTAATGTCGTATGCGTTGCCCGGCGCAAGGGCAAACGTGTACGTTCCCTGCTCGATGCCGTCGGTCCAGATGATTCGGCCTCCGATGTCCCGGCCTGAAAGCGACAGATACCAACCATTCATCCAGAACGCAGCCCCGGCGTCGAACGCCGAACCGGCTCCACCTGATGCTTGCCGGTATGCGACAAGACCACAAGCCGACACTGCCTCGGGCGTGGTATGAAGCAACGCTTCTGCCTCTTTCAGTTCCAGACAGGCAAGCCCGTACAAGTAGTATGCGCCAACGCCGAGTGCAAAGTGCCGGCCGAGTGCGGTGCCGACCGACGCACCGGCCCGCATGTAACATTGCGCAAACCCGATAGCGTCCTTGGCGTGGTAGGTCCGGTCCAAAGCGTTGCCCTGAAGTGCAAGCTCAAACAGTTCCTCGGGAACAAGGCAGGAGGCGGAACCGGCGGTGCGAACCGAAGCAGCAAAGTTGGCCCAGCCGAACTCCATCCCGGCCGCCTCAGCAAAGCCACGTAGTGACAGCCCGGTGTGCGGAATCGAGCTAAGTATGTCCTGCTTTGCCCTCGCATCGAGATAGGCACCAGAGTAACGGTTGTACTGGCTCAGCGTAAACGAGTTGTTGTCAAATCCGAATCCGAAGTCAAGAATCCGATATGAGAACACTGGTCTTGCTGGCAAGGCAAGCTGGGCCGGGTTGAAGCGAAGTGCGTTGAGTCCGCTGACGGCTGCCGGGTTGAAACATGATGCCTGAGTCAGTCGGATGTTCCCGCTGAAGACAGCTAGCAGGATGCCGGTCGCAGCTGGAAGACTACGGACCTTGATGACCGACCTCACGGTGCCACCCTCATTTCCAGCTCGAGGAGCGCATTCACGTGAAGCCGGTCGGTTGCTCGGTAGTTCAGCGTGTCGGTTGCGGGCAAGGCCAGGAATAACTGGGCGGCCAGCGGACTCTTGCGAAACATCGTTATCTGGACACTGTCCAGTTCAATCTGGACGATAGTATCGCTCTCGCCCACGCAGTTATTCAGCCGGTCAATCCTGCCACGCGGTACCGCGAAGGGGAAGACGATATCATCGGTTAGTACACCTGATACTGGCAGTGCGGACGAGTCAGGCTTGACCAGAAGCCAGCCAGCGAACCCGGTCGGGAAATGGTTCTTGAAGCTGAGTGTTGCCCGGCCAGATACGAAGTATCGAGATGCCGCTTCGGCTGGTGACTGCGCAATCGTAATCCTGCGGGCCGGAGTCGGGACCGTGTCCGGAACCATGGCGAAGCGCATCGGCGTGCTGATTGCAGCCCGACCTGCAATCCAAGCCGAGCGCTCGTAGTTTCCTTGGCCGAAAATCCGCACAGTCCTGGTCATCGTTATTGCATCCGGGCCGGCATTGACAAGATCGGTGATGGGCAGCACCCATGTTCCAGCTGTGGGGAACCCGATGGTTCCGGCCGGTACCGTAAGCGACTGCACCGAACGCGCCACGACCGCGCCGTTCCGGACCGCGGCCAGTTCGAGACTCAGAGCCAGCGGAAAACCGATGCAGTTATCGAGGTCGAGCACAACGTCAGCAGACGGCACCCGCACGCCGTGCATCCCACTTGGCAGAAACCTTGGAAGGGTATCGAGCCTGGCCGCGACATATACTGCATCAGTGAAAGTGCCGGCAACCCGCTCCGGCTCTAGCGACCGGGTCGTATGGTTCACCGTAAGGCCATCGGCCTTGGTCAGATCAACGTACTCGTCGGTCTGATCAAGCACAGCAACCACCTCAAAATCCAGCAGGCTGTTTGTTCGAGACCGGTTGTCAACCTTGACACCGGTCAGGTCCAGGTCAACTGCGCTAACACCGTGGCCAGCCAGCCGGCAGCGAACTGTCCGGCCGAGCTTGGGAACCCGGACCTCAGCCTCAAGCGGCAGACCGAAATCATTAGCCACCTCGATCTGGCACGTTCCGGCAGCAAGCACCATACTGTCAGCCTTGAACGGCTTGGTGCTCCTGGTCATGACCCGGCACCATCGCTGACCACGAGCCGCCGGTAGACGGCAGCGAGCTCCAACCACCTGTACTGAATCAAGCTTGAACTCAAGCGCAACCGAATCGGTCTTCGAAAGACGGACAGTACCACCGGTAGTTCCAGCTGAGCCAATGACTGCAAGAGCCGGCACCGGCGACTGGACAAATGTCCCGCCAATGTCGAACTCGGCCAACCGGCTCTCGCCCGCGGCAAGCGGTCCGACAACCTGACAGCCGAAGGGAAAGACAAGGGCGACCGAGTCAAGCACAAGCCCGGTGTGATTGGTTACCCTGATGCCCGCTCTTGCTCTGGCTATCTCAGCCCAGACGATGTCGGAGAACTCGAACGCGCGCTCGAACGTCCGCTCGAATGCTGGGACCGGCTGCTTGGTTCCGCTGTCCGGTATCGACCGGCCGATGAGCTCTTCGAGTCCAACCCTGGTCCTGATTGCGCAGAATCCGCTCAACACAAAATCAGGCAGTTGAATCCGGCTACACTCGTGGGTGTTGACCAGGTCCACGACCCCGGCCGGCGTTACCGTGTCAATCTGGAATTTGGCTGCAAAACTCAGTGTCGAGTCCGGTCCAACCTTGAACCGGCTCGTATCCAGGAAGTCAACAAGACGCAACGTGGTCTGGTACAGCGGTACGGCCAGCGTCGTGTCCCACTGCGGCATAGCTGGCGGCCGAAGACAGAACAGCCCGGCCAGAACCAACGCAGTTGCAAGCAAAACGACTTGACAGCTTTTCACCCCAACTCCCTCAACAACACATGCAATCAGTAACCCCAGAAAATCATATGAGCCGCCGTACCCTGCGAGCATCCCAGAGTGCCAATTCTTCTAGAGAGGCGGCATTCTCTTCATTTAAGGAACGGCCCTTCAGGAATACAGCAGCCCCGATCCTAGGCCTGCCGGCGCAGCGAAGTGAAGGGGGCCGAAAGAGAGGAGGACTTGGGCGTGGGCAGTTCCCAAGAAGGAGGCTAGATGCCGGCCCCCTGGGCAATGTTCAAGCGGACGCTACCTCGAAGTGAACCGGTCGCTCTGGTGACCGTTTGGGTGCTGTTCGCCGGACTTCTTCCCCATCTACTGTCCTTCCCTGTCTTGACGAGCAGCGCCGGCAATCACCCGCGGCAGGTCCGCTGCCTTGTTTCCCCTTCCGAGCCAGAGCGGTTCCCTCCTTCCCGAGAGAAATCATGCGGACGAACAGAGCGGGAAAGGGCTTTATCGGCTAAAGGCGAGAGGCTGAGATGGCAGAGAGACCCTGTGTGATGCGCCTAGGTGAGAGCCATCGGCCATCCCCGCCCCGTTCGTCCGTGCGACGCGGCAAGGCAAACAGGCTTACGCCGGCAGGCCACAAACTCCAGTTTGTCAAAGAACCACTGCTAGTGCCGAACCGCTAGAGAAGGGAGTGCACATAATGGATTCGCCAAACGGAGGTAACGATGTCCTGAAGGCACTCCCTTCTCAATTGTCTGCTCTCGCAGTGCTCTCCGAATCATCGCTTTACATGTTTGCATCAGCCATGCCAGCACGTGACGTCTCGGCACGTTCGACTAAGTTCATATCCCAGCGATAGTTACCGGCACAGACAAGCGGAGACCAATCATGCGACAGGGCTCAAGGCATCTACAGTAGTATCGTCAACACCCGCAAACACATGAACTTAGCTCATTGCGACACGAAGGACGTCAGCGTCGAACCCATCCCTCCTTGACTTGACTCCGAAGATGGTCAGCGTATAATGCCCTGATGTCAGGAAGTGTGATCGAAGCAGTGTCGCAGGCTGCGGCCGAAATTGCAGCCCAGCTCGCGGTCGAGGTGTATCACATCGAGATGTCTGGCCGTACGCTGAGAGTACTAATTGACACACCCACCGGTGTGTCGCTCGAGACCTGCTCCCGGTTCTCCCAGGCCTTGTCGGACGAACTCGACCGCCAAGACCTGATAACGAGCCGTTACTTCCTTGAAGTGTCCTCACCCGGCATCGAGCGGCCGCTGTATCGCCCCCGGGACTACGCCGCAGTTCTCGGCCGGAACGTACGAGTACAGACCGCAGCCGGCGTAATTGAAGGCCGGTTGGTCGGAGCCGACCAGACCGGCGTCAAGCTCGAGATCAGCCATGATGGCGAGCCGGCTCAGGCTACTCTGGATTATCAGGAAATCCGCTCCGCCCGGGTCCGGGCCAGCGACGCGGAGCTGTTCTCAAAGCAGCAGGAGCCACAGTGAACAGAGAAATCGCAAATCTCATAACTCAAATTGCCCGCATCCGCAACGTGGACGTCACCTACGTGTGCGAGACGTTACGCACCAGCATCGTCGCCGGCCTGCGCCGCCGATACGGTCCGGAGACCGAGGCCCACGTCGAGATCAACCCAGAGACAGGGGAAATTAAGGTATTCCTCGCCAAGAAGGTTGTCGAGCATGTTGACAACCCTGGTCAGCAGATAGCGCTGGCCGATGCCCAGCGTCTGAACCAGTCGTCTCTGCCCGGGGATGTTGTGCGGGTTGAGGTTCCGCTCGAGGAAATCGGCCGTGTTGCCATCCGCAAAGCGTCCGACGAACTCCTGCTAAAGTTGCGCGAGGCAGAGCGAACCAAGCTCTACAATGAGTTCATAAAGAAGAAGGGTGAAATCATCACCGGGACGGTACAGAAAATCGGCCGCGAGGAGGTCATTGTCAACCTCGGCCTGATTGAGGCAGTACTTCCTACCCACGAACAGCTCAAGAGCGACCATTACCGTCAAGGGTTGCCAATCAAGGCCTACGTGCACCGGGTAGAAAAGACTCCGATTGGTCCGCGCGTCTATCTCTCCCGCACCCACCCCGAGTTCCTGCGTAAGCTCCTCGTCCGCGAAGTTCCCGAAATCCGCGAGGGTATCGTCGAGATCAAAGGCATCGCCCGTTCGCCCGGATTCCGCTCCAAAGTTGCAGTGAACTCTCTCGACGAGAAAGTTGACCCAGTCGGTGCCTGCGTTGGATACCGTAAGTCGCGGATTGAGAACGTCGTCAAGGAGCTCTCTGGCGAGAAAGTGGACATCGTTCAGTGGAGTCGGGACCCCCTGGTGTTCATCGCCCGCTCGCTCGGGCCGGCCAAGGTCAGTGAAGTCATCAAGGAGGGCGACGTCTACATCGTCGTCGTGCCCGACGCCGAGTTCTCAATTGCCATCGGCAAGAAGGGACAGAACGTCTGGCTGGCAAGCCTGCTCGCGCAGGTCAAGATCGAAGTCCTCAAGGAGACCGATTACCGCAACCGGGTGCTAATGCACAAAGCCGCCAAGACGGGGCTGGACGGACTCGAACTCGGCGAGGAAGTGCGCGAGAAGCTCACCGCCGCTGGCATCTCGACTGCTTTCGATATCCTGAACGCTGCGCCCGAGGTCCTGGCCCAACACGTTGCCCTTGCCCCCGAATCGGTTGAAGAATTCAAACAGAAGGTGCGCGACAAGGTATGGACAAGCTGAAGGTCTTTGAGGCAGCAAAGCAACTCAACCTCTCCTCTGAGGCGCTGATCGCAATCCTCAAGGAACTGAACTTCCCGCCCCGGGGCTATACCTCCTATATCAAAGAAAGCGAGTTCGAGGCCGCCAAACTCAGGCTGCGCAAGGAAAAGAAGCAGTTCAAGGAATCAATCCGCCGGCACCGACCCGCTCATCCCTCAGCCGGACCCCGGCCACGCCTCGACGAACAGGCCCTTGACCGCAGCATCAAGCAGACAATGGTCAAAGTCCGGGGTCGCGAAATCAAACACCGCCGGCCCGTGCGTGAAACCCGGCCAACCGATGCTCCGCCCGCCGCGGCTGCGGTCAAGGTGAATCCGTACATGACTGTGGCGGAACTGGCCCACGCGCTCGATACCACGCCCGCGGAGATAATTAGAAGGTGTATCAAACTCGGTCTGATTGCCACTGTCAACCAGCGGCTCGACCTTGACACCATTATGCTCATCGCCGACGAACTCGGTGTCAAGGTCGAACAGGAGAATGAGGAAGAGGCCAAGGTTCAACGCGGCGAGCCCAAGTCCCGGCCGCCGGTCGTCGTCGTCATGGGACACGTTGACCACGGCAAGACCGCTCTGCTCGACTATATCCGCAAGACCAGAGTCGCCGAAACCGAAGTCGGCCGCATCACCCAGCACACCGGCGCGTACGTCGCCTGTCATGACAACCGCCCGATCATCTTCCTCGACACACCGGGCCACGAAGCGTTCACTGCGATGCGCGCCCGCGGCGCCCAGATTACTGACATCGCGGTACTCGTGGTAGCAGCCGACGACGGCGTGATGCCCCAGACGCTGGAGGCAATTGACCACGCCCGTGCGGCCGGCATTCCGATGATCGTCGCCATCACCAAGATGGACCTCTCCAATGCCAACCCGGACCGGGTAAAAGCTCAGCTTGCGCAGCACGGCGTTGCGGTTGAAGGTTACGGCGGACATACGCCATGTGTCGAAACATCAAGCGTCACCGGCCAGGGCATCGAGGAACTGCTGGACGCCATTCTCGTCGTCGCACTCGAACTCGACCTCAAGGCACCCTACGACGGCCCGGCCAAGGGCGTCGTGGTCGAAGCCCGCGTTGACCGCGGCCGCGGTAACCTTGCGACGATTCTTGTCCAGGAAGGCACCCTGCGCCGTGGCGACCCGTTCGTTGCCGCCGAACACCACGGACGAGTTCGCGACCTCCTTGACCAGTCATTCAACCGTATCAAGGAAGCCACCCCCTCGATTCCGGTCCAAGTCCTTGGCTTCTCCGGATTGCCTGAGGCCGGGGACCGGTTCGACGTTACTCCGGACGAACGCACTGCCCGTGACATCGCCCAGCGCCGATTTCTTGCCAAGCGCGACCGAATTCTGGCTGCAAGCCGCCCCAAGGTGTCGCTTGAGTCGCTCCAGGAACGCATCGCAGCTGGCGAAACCAAGGAACTCAAGGTGATTATCAAGGCCGACGTTTCGGGCTCGGCTGAGGCCCTCCGCGACTCGCTGGAAGGCCTGTCAACCGAAGAAGTACGAGTCAAGGTTGTCCACACCGGCGTCGGCGCAATCAGCCGGTCGGACGTGCTCCTGGCCAAGGCGTCCGAGGCGATACTCGTTGGATTCCACATGAAGCCGCTGCCCGATGCCCGGGCATTGGCCGAAAAAGAAGACGTCGAGATCCGGACGTACCGGATCATCTATGCGGCAATAGACGACATCCGGGCTGCGATGCTCGGACTCCTGGAGCCTGAAAAGAAGGAGATTCCACTCGGCCGGGCCGAGGTCCGCAAAGTCTTCAAAATTCCACGGCAGGGAACGGTCGCCGGCTCGTATGTTACCGAAGGCAAGGTGGTACGAGGCTCAGAATGCCGGGTGTTCCGACAGGGCAAGGAAATTGCCCACGGCAGGGTGACATCGCTGAAGCGGTTCAAGGACGATGTCAAAGAGGTGGAAACGGGGTTCGAGTGCGGCATCGGCATCGAGGGGGCTGACGACATTGCCGAGGGCGACGTCATTGAACTGTTCTGTATCGAGGAAGTGGCCCGCACCTGTTTCCCGAGCGAACAGCGCTAGGCCGCGCTTCGGGCAGGACGAATCTCAAGGTGATGCGAAGCGCCGGAAGAATCCAAATGCATCCAACCGTACTTCTGGTCTTGAACCCTCAGTCAGTGGTATCGGTACCCGAACCTGGGCCTTGCTGCGGTTATAGCGCGTGATGCACGCGGCATAGAACCACCATGACCGTCGGCCTTCTTACCGTTGACTGCTTCATTCCCGAGAGCCTCTCGCTCAAGGACAAGCGTCATGTCCTGCGCAGTATCTCCGAGCGGATCCGCCGGGAGTTCAACGTCTCGATCTGCGAGGCGGATTATCAAGACCAGTGGCAGCGTACGACGCTCGCCGTGGCTGTAGCCAACACCGAATGGCCGATGGCCCGCCGCACCCTGCACCGTATTGTCGAGTTCCTTGAACGCGAGCGACGGCTCAACGTCCTCAACACCGATATTCAACAGCTCTACTAGCGCACGAAGACAAGTGCGGCAAGGCCGGCGGCCCAGCAATAGAAGGCAAACCAGAAGAACCGGCGTCCGGCAACTGCTCGGCGCAACAGCACGAGCGCAGCAAGTCCGGCGCCGAAAGCCGCCAGCACGCCAAGTGCCATCGCGGCTGGCGGAACCGTGTGCCAATCCACATCCAGCAATTCCTTGACTGCGGCTGCGAGGATAACCGGCACCGACATCACGAAGCTGAACTCAAACGCCTGCGTCCGCTTCAGACCGAGGAACAGCGCCATGGCAATTGTCGCACCAGAGCGCGATATACCAGGGATTATCGCCACAGCCTGGACTGCTCCGACCGCAAGCGCAACCACCGAGTCTACCGGCTGCCCCCGCTCGCGTGCGAATCGGGTCGTAAAAAGGGCAACACCGGTTACAATCAGCATCGGCCCGACAACTGCCGGCTGAGAGAACGCCGCATCAATCCGGTCCGCGGCTATCAACCCGACTACGGCAGCCGGAACCGAGGCAAGCGCGATGTATCCAGCCGTTTTCAGACTTGCCGACCTCGTTTCAATCCTACGCGAGAAGGCGCCGCCGATGATTTCGGCAAGCTCGCGCCGGAAATACGCGACCAGCGCAAGCGCGGTGCCAAGGTGCAGTACCGCGGTAACAGCCATCCGGGCCGACTCAGGTGCCCGCAGGAGATGCTCCAGAAGCACGAGATGGCCAGAACTGGAGATCGGAAGGAACTCGGTCAGGCCCTGGAGCAGGCCGAGTAACAATGCTTCAAGGTACGACATTACTAGAGAATAACCAGTAGCCAGTGGCCCATAAGCAATGAAAAGCCAACTACCAATGATCCTGGCTGATAGCCCAAACCTGCGTTGTCCAATTGGGCGTCAGTCATGATGACTGACCGCCACCGGCCGTTCGCCCCACCGACTCTCTCATATCAGAACTCCGCTTCAAAGCTCAGGTGGACTTTCCCTCGTACCGGACTGTCTTTGTACATGACTCCATAGTCCACCTCGAACAGGCCGATACGGGTCGACACCCGCAGACCGAATCCGTAGCCAATCGCAAAGACCCAGCCAGATAAAGTCTGGCACACACCCGCATCGCCGAAGGGGTATCCGACTGCGTTCGCCGCAATCTGCCAGCCCAGCTCGCAGTTGAACCACCCAACCTGACGTGCTGAGAATTCGTCTTCCCGATAGCCACGCAAGGTTCTGGCCCCGCCCACCCGATACAGCTCGAGGTCAGAAAGTCGGGCTGACGAATACACCAGCCGGTAATGCCCGCTGTTCGCAAACACAAGGGAACCGAGAGCAGGCCCGGCCAGGGCCGCATCAGCCTCAAACCGGCCGACAAAGCCCGTCTTCCCCTGCGCAGCCCGGCTTCCACCAGTCGTGCGCAGGTCGAGTGCGGCCCCACGTCTCGGATTCAGCTCCTTCTCCCGGGTGTCGAGCGCCAGCCCGGTGCCGGCCCATGTCGTGCTCGACCTGAGATTTGTGTCGGTTGCGGCCACTAGGTCGTAGCCACTGGAGAGTCTTACCTCGAACCCAGTCTCGGTCGCAATTCGGGCCTGGGCGGAAAGCGACGTGCGCGAACCCGAAGTATCGTATGCGTCGTGTCGCACCGTACCCTCAAGGCTGAGCCACGGCACTAATATCCAAGGCTCGACATAGGTAAGTAACCAGGAACCTCTTCCCTTGAACGCGCGCCAGCTTCCTTCCAGTCTGCGTCCAGTGTTCAGTATGTTGCCGAACTCGAACTCAACCGTTCCAGTGAACATCCGGTCGCCGGCCGAGTATCCGGCTGCGGCCAGCGCCCGGTTCGACCTGAGCGGACTGACGAGAAAGCGCACGCCGTATCCGTCTCCCTCAACGACCTCGTGGCCAAGAACACGTACGACTCTGCTCTTCTGTAGGTTCCTCCGCCAGTACCAGACCAGACCGGACGAATAAGAAAGCCCGGCACGGAATCGCGCCAGCCGCGAGGCAAGTCCTGGCGTTAGGCCGTGTGCGCCTGAGAACTCCAGCCGACCGACAACCACTCTGGGTCCAGGATTCACCTCAAGGACTGGAATGACCCAACCAGCGCTGTCGGTTAGACCAAGCGGCCTGACTTCGGCAAGCGGAAACCCGTTCTGCTCGCAGAATGCGAGTACCCGACTGGCTGAGCGCTCTAAACTGAGCTTTGAGAATGCCGTGCCGGTCCTGGGCAGGAGCCGCACCACCGGCCGGTCAGCCACGGTGTCTTCTGCGGTCAGCTCCCATCGGGCAATCCGCGCCAACTTACCAGGATTGACCACGAAACGGACCATAAATCCTTCTGGTCCGGTGAAAGTATCAACCGTCACGCGTGCGTTCAGGTAACCATGGTTCATCAGTCCCATTTCCATTTCCGCGACAGCTCGCTCAAGTCGTCCTTCATCCACAATGTCGCCGGCGTTGAACCCGGCCACCGCCTTGATCCCCCTGGGCATACCGGTGACTACAACCTTGCCGACCCGCCAGTTCTCCAGACCCCACGCCGCAGCTATCAGGCAAGCAACCAGCAGGAAAGCCTTGACGCCGCAGCGTGTAACCTGTAGCCGGCGGTTCCGGATGTTCAGCTCTGGAACAGGTACTGCCGCCAGACTTCCGGCACCTCCCCGATTGAGCTGATTGAGAAGGTGAAATAGTGCGGCTTCTTTGGTTGCCGGAGCAGCGTCATGTTAGCCTGTGCCGGAGTCGCATTACCCTTCCGCGCGTTGCAGTCAGGACACGCACAGACCAGGTTCTCCCAGGTCTCGGTTCCGCCCAACGCCTTCGGCACAACATGATCGGTCGTCATCTCCGCGAGCCGCCGGCCGCAGTACTGACACGTACCGTGGTCCCGCTTCAGGATGTTGCGTTTGGTCAGTGGAACCTCCTTGCGCCTGACCCGGACGTAGTAGTTCAGCCGCAGAACGCTGGGTAGTGGCATCGAGAAACGTACCGACCGAGCAGTCGTTTCCGACACCTCCACCGGCTCGGCCTTGTTCAGAAGTACCAGCACAACCGCACGTCTGCCCTTACAGATTGACAAGGGCTCGTAATTCTGGTTCAGAAGCAGCACGCGCCGACCGAGCGGTGAAGCGACCCCGCTATCCGCGGACGAAGAGCTCCTTGTCAATAAGTTCGATGTTTCGGTTGACATAGGCAATTTGGGTCCGGCTGAAAGATGCGTAGGCCGGGTCAGCAGCGGCCTTTTGATAGTACTGTCTTGCTGCTTCGTAGTACGACTTCGCTTCCCTGAGCTTGGCTACCGGCGTGGCGGTTATGTTTTTACCTCGGCTTGCATCACCCTGCTGACGGTTGATGTCGCCAAGCGAAGCATAGGCACTGGCCATATCCGGGTCTATCCTGAGCGCCCTGCGCAACTCGGCCTCAGCCGGACTGAGCCGGCCCTGCTTTACCAGCACGTCTGCCTTGGCGACGTAAGCGGTGGTCATGCTCGAATCCATGGCGATGACTTGGTCGAACTTAGCCAGTGCCTGGCTGAACTTGCCTTGCCGGGCAAGTATCACGCCTTGCGCCAGCAGCGCTTGCTTGTCTGAGGGATCAATCTTCAACACCTCATCCAGTTCGAGAACTGCCTCGCTGTACCGGCCGATTTCGGCTAAGGCAGTAGCGAGCTTCACCCGCAGCGACGTGACGCTCGGATCGCTCTTGAACCGCGCGACCAGCGGCTTCAGAGCCTCCACTGCCTCGGCGTACCGTCTCATCTTATACAGGAACTCGCCCCACAGCCGCATGACGCTCAGGTCATCAGGGAATCGGCGCAAAGCTTCCTTGTAAACTGAATCCGCCTGCGCCATCCGCTCGGTCTTAACATATATCTGAGCGACGCCGTTATACAGGTCCACAAGCGAGGAATCCATCTCCAGTCCCTTCCGGTACGCCGCAAGCGCACTGTCCACGTAGGTTGAGTCCATGCCTGACATCTCAAGGAACAGGTCTCCAAGACCCTCGTATGCTTTCGCTTTCCTCGGGTCCAACCTCATAGCCCGGCGGTAGAACTCTTTGGCCTGAATCGGATCGCGCCGGAACCGCCAGATGTTGCCGATGGCGATACAGGGATCGTAGTAGGTCGAATCAATCTCCAGCGCCCGCTGGAAATTCTCCATCGCGGCGTCATAGTTGCGCTGGGCATAGTAGCTGGCTCCAATCGAATAGCTCTGCTCGGCCTGAAGCCTCCTTGCCCTAATTTCCTCCTCGGACGTCGGCTTCACGGTCGTTGAAGACGCACAGCCCCAAACCAGCACAACGATAGAAAGAACCAATAATGGCCTGACAATTCTCTTCATTTCCTGGACTCCTTTCTTCCTAATACTCCTATGTCGTTGTGGTTCGATTCTCGATTCTAGTGGAGCCGACGGGATTCGAACCCGTGACCTCTTGACTGCCAGTCAAGCGCGCTCCCAACTGCGCCACGGCCCCTAACGACACCAGGCGATCTAGGCATCAGCCGCCAAGGCACTCCGGACACCAATCGTCGGCGTAAGTCTCACCGAAAACTTCCTGGCTGTCAAGGTGTTTTGTCGCGGCAGGTGAAATCTAGTAGGAGCCGGTCAACCTCGAGCCAGCGCTTGCACTTGGACACGGCAATACCGGCTAGTGCGACTTCTCGTTCCCGACGTCCCACGTTCTAGCCACTGGTCCGGCTGCCCGCGGCATCTCTGTGTCTGCTCTTCGCCCTGCCCTGGACGCCGGGGATTGTCCAGTTCGATCTTGATAACATCTCCGGTAACATTGACAAGGTTCGGGCTGCCGATACCATAACCGACCATGCCTGACTATCCGCTCGAACGCTTTCGCAACATCGGCATTGCCGCACACATTGACGCCGGCAAGACCACGACCACCGAACGCATCCTTTACTACACCGGCCGGATTCACCGGATGGGCGAGATTGACGAAGGCACGACCCAGATGGACTGGATGATTCAAGAACGCGAACGCGGCATCACCATTACGAGCGCGGCCACGACTGTCGCCTGGCGTGACCACCGGGTGAACATCATCGACACGCCGGGCCACGTTGATTTCACCATCGAGGTTGAACGCTGTCTCAAGGTCCTGGACGGTGCGATAATAGTTTTCTGTGGCGTCGGTGGCGTCGAGCCGCAGTCGGAAACAGTCTGGCGCCAAGCTGACCGGTACCACGTCCCGCGCATCGCCTTCGTCAACAAGCTGGACCGGGTCGGCTCAGACTTCTACCGCGTTGTCAAGATGATGGCTGAGACGTTCCAGGAAATTCCGGTCCCAGTCCAGCTTCCAATTGGCGTCGAAGATAGCTTCAGGGGCGTCATTGACCTGATCGAACAGACTGCCTGTGTCTGGCACACCGACGACTTGGGCGCAAGCTACGAATCCGGCCCAATTCCTGAAGACCGGAAGGCGGAGGTCGAGGAATACCGGCACCGGATGCTCGACGTACTCACAACCTTTGACGAGAAACTGCTCGATTCATACGTACATGGCCAGCCAATCGAGCCAGTCGAACTCAAACGCGCCCTGCGCAAGGGTACGATAGACCTTCGCATTGTACCGGTATTTTGCGGCTCGGCATTCCGGAACAAGGGCATCCAGAAACTCCTGGACGGCGTTGTTGACTACCTACCTTCCCCCCTCGACGTGCTGCCCGCGCGGGGCACGAACCCAAAGACCGGTAAGGAAGAAACCAGACCGGCAGACCCATCAGCACCCTTCTCAGGCTTTATCTTCAAGCTTGCCGCTGACCCGCACCGCGGCATGCTTTCCTACATTCGGGTATACTCTGGCAAAGTACGCCAGGGCCATGTCGTCATGGCTATCCCGGAAATGGAACGCGTGCGTGTCTCCAAACTACTCATCATGCACGCGAACCGGCAGGAAGAAGTAGAAACCCTGTCAGCCGGAGAAATCGGTGCCGTCGTCGGACTCAAGAACTCACACACTGGCCAGACCCTGGCGAGCCTCGCCCATCCCATCGCCTTCGAGTCTATCCAGGTCCCGGAACCGGTCGTATTCACTGCCATTGAGCCCAAGACAAAGGCCGAGGAAGAAAAACTTTCGACTTCGCTCGCCACGCTTGCGCTTGAAGACCCGACCTTCAAGGTTCGCACTGATGAGGAAACCGGTCAGCTTGTTCTGTCCGGCATGGGAGAACTGCATCTAGAGATACTGCTTGACCGTCTGCAGCGGGACTACAAAGTCGGAGTACACTCAAGTAAACCCCAGGTGTCCTATCGAGAGACCATCACTGCACAAGCAAGCGCCGAGGGTCGCTTCGTCCGGCAAACTGGCGGCCGCGGTCACTACGCGGTGGTAAAACTTGCGCTGGAGCCTTCAACTGAAGGCAATAGCATCGTCAACGAAATCAAGAAGGCTGCGATACCGGCCCAGTTCATACCGGCGATTGAACAGGGTATCCGTGACTGCTTTGAGGCCGGGGTTTTGGCTGGATATGAAGTACTGAACACCAGGGTTCGCATCGTGGACGGTGCCTTCCACGAGACCGATTCCTCAGATGTGGATTTCAAAGTAGCGACCAGCCAGGCGTTTCGCGAGGCATTTCTACGGGCATCCCCTACTTTCCTGGAACCAATAATGGAACTCGAAGTCGTCACTCCGGAGCAGTACGTCGGGTCGGTGCTTGCAGATGTGACTGCCCGCGGAGGTAAGGTTCTTAAGCTGGAAGCAGTCAAAGGCCACCAGATTGTTACTGCCGAGGTGCCGCTGGCCCGCACATTCGGCTATGCTACCTCGGTCCGTTCCCTGACTCAGGGCCGGGCCACCCACTCGCTACAGTTCAAGTGCTTCCAGCCGGTTGACGAAGAGACCCGGGTCAGACTCTACCCCCTATTCGCCGATCAGCGCCGACCGTAGTCTGTTTGCCGTGCTTGACAATCGATTATGTCTTAATACATTAGCGTGTGACCTGCTTGGCAGGTGCTAATAGCCATCATCGTAAAGGAGGTATCGTGAAGAAGACCGTTGTCCTTGTCTGTCTCGCTGCTACGTTGCTGATGACTGTCGGCTGCGGTACAGTGCTGGTCACCGCGCCGCCGAAGAGTGACATCCGGCTGCTGGCGGAACTGGAGCCGGCGAGCGCCCGGGTCACAATGAAGAACTGGTACGTGCTCTGGGGATTGGTACCGATAACCAATAACAACACCAACGACCTGATCGCCAAGCACGGACTCAAACAGGTACGGGTCAAGACCTATTGGTCTTTTGTTGACGCGCTTATCAACGCAGTGCTGGGCATAGTTTCAATCTGGACCAACACGGTAGAAATCGAAGGCAACCTGAGCAAGTAACCCTGAGGTCAGATTCGCTCAAGGGCAGGCCATGGCCTGCCCTTGCCACCTTTATTTCGGACCTGTTTTCTGTTATCATTCAACTATGAACCCTTTGATCTTCCGCGAGTACGACATTCGAGGCATTGCTGACACTGAACTGCGTGATGATGAAGTCTACCGTCTAGGTCAGGCGTTTGGAACTTACGCGCTCCAGCATGGCGCAAAGCGGTGCGTCGTCGGCCGGGATGTGAGGCTTTCCGGCCCGCGCATCCAGCAGGCCATGACCAAAGGTATCTGCTCGACCGGGCTTTCAGTCATAGACATCGGCGTTGTGCCGACCCCGGTGTTCTACTTCGCTCAGTTCCACCTGAACTGCAACGCCGGCATCATGGTCACCGCCAGCCACAACCCACCCGAGTACAACGGGTTCAAGGTCAGCCTGAACAAGACCACAATCTTTGGCCGGGACATCCAGACCTTGCGCCAAGTAATGGAGCAGTGCCGATTCGACCAGGGTAAGGGCAAACTGGCCCGAACCGACGTCATCCCGGCATACCTTGAGGCATTGCGTGCCAAAGTAACGATCCCAGGCCGGCTTCGCGTCGTCTTTGACCCGGGTAACGGCACCGCCGGTATCCTGCTGGAACGACTTTTCGCCGGCACACCAGTGGAGCCGACTTTCATCAACCTCAGGCCGGACGGTACGTTTCCTGCCCACGTCCCTGACCCGACCGTACCCGAGTACATGCGGCAGGTAACAGAGCTAGTGAAATCTTCAGGTGCCGACTGCGGTATCGGCTACGATGGCGACGCGGATAGAATCGGTGCTGTGGACGAGACCGGTACGATGGTGTACGGTGATAAGCTTCTGGGAATCTACGCCAAGGAAGTTATTGCTGCGAAGCCGGAGGCGATAATCGTATTCGATGTCAAGTGCTCGCAAGGCTTGGTCGAATACGTCGAGTCTCTGGGTGGCAAGCCACTGATGTGGAAAACCGGTCACTCGCTCATCAAGGCTAAGATGAAGGAAGAAGATGCGCTACTAGCTGGTGAGATGTCCGGCCACATGTTCTTCCGCGACAACTACTACGGGTATGATGATGCACTGTTCGCCTCGCTCCGGCTCCTGCGCATTATCGCCTCATCCGGCCGCAGGCTCTCTGAGCTCGCTGCTGAAATCCCGCGTTACTATTCCACGCCGGAAATCCGCGTCACGTGCGCGGACGAGGCCAAGTTCAGGGTAGTGTCCGAACTGCGGGATCATTTCAGACGCCAGCACAAGGTCATTGACATTGATGGTGCAAGGGTCGTTTTCGCCGACGGCTGGGGACTGGTCCGGGCCAGTAACACGGGCCCGGTGCTGGTACTGCGGTTTGAGGCCAGGACCCCCGAGCGGCTGCCTGAGATTCAGGGCATGTTTCTGGAATTGCTGAAGAAGTATCCCGAGGTCAAATTGCCCGAGGACCAGCTCTGATAGTCCAGAACCCGCTGCCAGCTACCATCCGGCGAACGCTCTGGTCGGTAAAACAGTGTATCGATCGCTTCGGCCTCATCAAGCAAGGCGAGAAACTGGTAGTTGGCGTCTCTGGCGGGGCTGACAGCCTGTGTCTGCTCCATGCGCTCAATCGTCTGAACCAGCGTTTGCGCAGGGAGTGGCAGGTAATTCCGGTTCATGTGGACCCCGGATTCGAGAGCTGGAAAACTTCACGGGTACAGCGCGCCTGCGCGAAGGCTGGCCTAGAGTGCTACGTGGCAAGTGTCGACGTGCCATCCAAACTGAAACCTGTCGGGCTCAGGCCGTGCTTTGTGTGTGCCCGCGAACGTCGCAAAACCCTGTTTCGTTATGCAGACCGAGTTGGCGCAAGCAAGATAGCGCTGGCTCATCATATGGAAGACGTGACCGAGACACTGCTCATGAATCTGCTCATGACGTCGTCCGGTTCCACCTTCCTCCCTCGGCAAGAGCTATTCCAAGGAAGACTGACCGTCATCCGACCGCTGTACTATGTCGAAAAGCCATCTATCCGGTCATACTTACGCAGCTTCGGCATCAGACCAGTCGTTAACCGCTGTTCATTCAGCAAGAATGGTATGCGTTTGCTCGTCCGCCGTTTCCTGGAGCGTCTCTACCGGAAGGACCGCCGGCTGAGAACCAACATCTTCTGGGGCATACACAACCTGAAGCCCGAATATCTACCGTCTGCAACACGCACACCGGGTCAGACACGACCCACCGGGTCAGACCCCATCTGAGGCCGGTTTTCTACTAGGAAACCTTTGCCTGTGTCCTAGCGTCGAACTTCATGCAAGGGTTACGAAGCATCTGCCTCCTTTGCTCCTTCGGTCCGGCGCAGGCTCGGGAAGGGCCTGCGCCGGCTGCCTCCAAGTCGCAGCGCCACTAACGGCCCAGCTCGGCTGCGCCCGTAGTAGTATTGAGGCGTCCCAAACTCGGCACGTGAGTCGGCCAAGCTACGTTTTTCCCAGAGCCAAATTTTTCTCTTGCAACCATTGCACTCTTATGTTAGTCTAATGCTCTGGAAGCGACGGGATAAAAGCATCTCTGCCTCCTTTGCTCTTTATGCCCGGATGCGCCAAACGGCGCATCCGGGCTGAGCAAATCTGGGACTAACCAACTAACGGGTTATGACCACCTTCTGCACCAACCGCGTCTGCCCGGCCAACAATTCGAGGAAGTACACACCCGATGGCAAACTGGACTCCGATACCGCCCTGATGTTCCAAGTCACCAGGTACCGGCCCGCGGCCTGCCTACCCCGCACCAGCGTACCGACAAGACTGCCCTTGCGGTCATAGACTGCAAGACTCACACTGGTCTCGGTCGGAAGTACGTAGGAGACATGAGTCACACGGTCAAACGGATTGGGCCAGCATGGTTCAAAACTGACATCTGCAGCCCGCAGCGGCTCCACCTGATTTCCACTGACACCACCCATCGCAAAGGGCCGGCACCAGAAGCCAAGCACGGCCCGATAGGCCTGACTCCTAAGCCAACCGGACGCGACCGGTTGACCGAGGCTGAACCCGCAGCGGTATCCGGACGAAAACAACATCACCCTTCCACCGTCGTCCAGCACATTCTGGCTGAGCACGACCGGCTGGCCCGATGCCGCAAGCGTAAACCCGCCTATGACAGCACAGACAAGCGCACGTCTCATTGTTCTGCTCTAGCGCTGACCCGATAATCAAACTCGGCGTCAGAACCTGGGGGTCCTGTCAGCTCAAACCAGGTCTCATGCTTCTTGACAACGACCGGTACCGGCTCACCACCGGTCTGCTGGAGGAATACGTAGTATCCGCGCACAGCTTTTTCTTTCATCTCAGGACTCAGCTCTACTCGCGCCTTTCCGTCAACAAGTCGGACCGAGCCGAATTCGTCCTGTCCGGGTAGCGGCCTCGGTGTCCACTGGCTAGAATACCATGTCAGAACATAGCCGGTGCTCGGCGACGTTGTTGACACGGGCCGACCCTGCAGCCCGGTTACCTTGAGGTCGTATGCGTTTCCGCTGACATCGCCACCCAGAGAACGCGGCTCCCAACGGCTGGAATACCAGGTGAGCACTTGGCCGGTCGAGGGTGAGGTATTGTACACTGGTCGGCCCTGAAGTCCGGTTACCGTAATGTCCGAAATCTCACCGTCAATGTCGCCACCTGGAGCAAGCGGCTGCCAGCGAAACCCGTCGTAGGAAAGCAGGTCATGGTCGTACGGCGTGGTTGTGGATATCTCTCTGCCGCGAAGTCCCACGACAACGATGTCACTTATCTCACCCTCAATATCACCACCCGGCTCTAGCGGCTGCCAGCGGAACCCGTCGTAGGAAAGCACGTCATGGTCATACGGCGTCGCAGTTGAAATCTGTCGGCCTCGCAGTCCGATAACCTGGGGGTTCGGGTAACTGCCCGACAAATCTCCACCTGCCGGCCCGCTCACACCGCCCGCTGAATCCGGCATCGGCTGCCAATTGAACCCGTTCCACTTTATGACATAGCCTTGTAATGCGCCGTAATCACTTATCTTAGCCATGGTCACCGCCCGATCTGCAATCTCGGTCTCCCCTATGCCCGGGCTCAACGGCCTCGATACGGTGTTGGCCCGGAACGCAAACCCGACGCTTGTGACCGCGACTCGGGGCGAGAGCGTCTGACCCTCGACCACAAGCTCCAGCTCGCGTGGCGCACCCGGTGCAAACACGCTCTCCGGTATTGGCGACACGCTTCCGAGCGTGGCGGCAAACAGGCCGTAGTTCACTGAGCACGACTGTGTTTCCTGCCATTGCACGTTGGTGCCGCTGTAGAGCCTGAACTGCATTGAGCGCACGCCGTTTACTGGGTTGCCCTGGTTATCTGTCAGATAGCCCTGCAGGTTCATCCTTTGAGGTACGCCTTTGTCCTGTTCGACCTGCACCGCAACGCTACCCGGCACTCTGGTCTGTGCTGATGCCAGCAAACACACTGTGGCGAGTATGACGATAGTCCAAGTATACTTTGACATCCAAACCTCCTTCAACCTGTCCGGCCTCATGCCGGCAGCCTATTTCATCGCTTCGGCCTGGCCGAAGTCTCGCGTGAGGCTGAACTGGTCGAGCGGCAGGGAAGTTTGACCGCAGTCAATCAGCTCAGCCATCAGTTTTCCGATTGCGGGTCCGAACATGAACCCGTGGCCGCTCATACCTGCGGCAACGTAGAACCCTTGAACTGGCGTAATCCCGCACAGCGGATTCCCGTCCGGGCTCATCTCGTACGAACCGGCCCATTGCCTGAGGACTTTCAGACCGGCAAGCCTCGGCACCAGTCGCACCATTCTCCTTGGCATCTCGGTGAGAAACTCATCGGTCGACTCTGTGCCGTGACCGGGTACAAGCCGGGCCGGCGTGTAGCATCCGAGGAAATGGCCGGTTCCGATGTGCTGCAGGAAATAGCACCCGTCTGGCCGGTAATCAACGAGCATAGGGTTGAACAGGTGCTCAGCCGCCTCAGTGACAAGTGACTCGTGCCGGTCCGGCTTGACCGGAACATTGACTCCGGCAAGTGAGCCGACCGGGCCTGCCCATGGGCCAGCGGCATTGACCACGTTGCGTGTGGACAATTCAGTTCCGTCTGCGGTCAATACCGAGACAACTCGCTCTTTGTGCACCCGGATTGCCGTGACCTCACTCCCGCACCTGACTTCGCCGCCAAACCTTCTGATTCCAGAAAGGTATCCGTAAGTGACCTTGAACGGATTTGCCTGGCCGTCGGTTGCACACCAGGCTCCTCCCAGAAGTCCATCGGTATTCAGGTCCGCTACGATGGTTTTGCACTCCTTGGGCCCGATGTAGTCCACCCTTAGTCCGTATTGCCGCTGAATCGCTATGGCGTTACGAAACGCCTGCTCGCGCTGCTCGTCAAAAGCCAGAAACAGATAACCGCCCTGGAACCACTCAATGTCCTGTCCGAGTTCATCTTTCAGGGTCGAGAAGACCTTGATGCTCTCGAGCATCACCCGAATTGAGAGGTCATGGGTAAACTGAGCCCGAATGCCGCCGATGCATCTGCCGGTCGAACCGGCGCAGGGAAAATCCTTTTCCAGAACGATAACCTTGTGCCCTCGCTTGGCCAGATAGTAGCCGGTGGCAGCGCCGATTATCCCGGCTCCGATAACCACCGTATCGGCTGTCTTACTCATCTTGCCAGTTTGCCAGCATTCCTATTGGCAGCGGCTTCAAAGGTGGTCGCGGAAGCGGCATCTTCTGACTCGCGGCCGGAATCCCGGTCTCCTCCTGTATCAGCCGGGCGATAATGCGCAGACATCCCCTGCCCTGGCAGTGTCCCATCCCGATCCGCAGCACCCGCTTCAACTCCTCCAAGGAATGGTGTCCGTTCCGAATCGCCTGCCGTATTTCCTGCTCCGTCACTTCCTCGCACCGACAAACAACGGTCACCCTTGCATCACGATTCAACCCGGACCTCCGGCGCACGGCTTGAATCCTTGAACCCTTGAACCCTCGGCCCCTTCTTCTCATGGCCACAGCGCAACCCTCGGCACAAGTGCCTGTACGAGCCGCTCCAAGAGCGGACCCAGACCAGCCTTCCGACTTGGATAGAACACACACTCGCAGTCTTTGAGCTTTGCCTGTGTCTTGGCCCATTCGAGAGCCGGAAGCACTCCACCAAGCGAATCAACGAGTCCGACCCGTCGGGCATCCCGGCCGGTCCAGACCCGGCCTTGAGCTACCGAGTCCACCTGCTCGTACCTGAGCCTTCGACCTGATGCCACCTTTTCGACAAACTGCCGGTAGAACTCATCAATCTGCCGGGTGAAGAGTGACTCCTCCTCTGGTGTCAGCGGCCTCTGGTCCGACATCGCTCCGGCGTGCGCACCGCGTTTCAGCACCTGACGCCTGGCTCCGAGCTTGTTGTACAAGCCTTCTGTTACAAACTTGAGATTGAACACGCCAATTGAGCCGGTTACCGTTCCCGGGCTGGCGAATATTCTGTCGGCCGTGCATGAAATGTAGTACCCGCCGGACGCAGCAACATTGCCCATCGAGACCACCACCGGTTTCTTCTTGCGACACAACTCTACTTCTCGCCAGATAAGGTCTGAAGCAAACCCGTCTCCGCCCGGCGAATCAACCCGGAGCACAACCGCCTTGACTCGCGAATCTTTACGCGCCCGACGCAAAGCGTTGACGATGGTATTCGCGCCCATCGTCATCTCGCCGGAAAGAAAGTCAGTCCTAGACTCGCCGGTCTCAATCGAACCGGTTGCATACACCACGGCAACCTGTGCCGGCCGCTGCCAGTCGTACTCGTAGTCCTCAATCCCACGATACGAACTTTCGGACATCTTGCCGAACCCTGGCACCTGCTTCTTCAGAATGCTATCCAGCTCGTCCGGGTAGCACAGCTCGTCAACGAGCCCGCACTGTGCTGCCTCCCTGGTGGAAAAGAAGCCGATGTTCACCAGCCGTTCCATGCTGTCCCTGCCGATTCCTCGGCCATTGCTGGTCTGCTCGACGAAATCATCAAACACCGCATCCAGCATCGCCTCAATCTGCTCCCGGTTCGTCTCGGTGAGCGAATCCTCAGTGAACGTCTCAACTGCGGACTTGTACTTGCCGTGCCGGATTGCGTCCGGCTCAATACCAAGTTTTTCCAGCGTGCCCTTGAGGAACAGCGCGGTTGCGGTAACACCTGGAATTGACACGTCACCAAGCGGGTAGCACAGGATGCGGTCCGCGACGGATGCGACGTAGAACTCCATCATTCCGAGGTGTGGAGCATAGACGAACACCTTCTTGCCTGCGGCCCTGAAATCAGCCAGGGCTGACCTCAGTTCCTGGGCCTGGGCAAGTCCCGGACTGAAACCCTCGAGCTTCAGAACCAGACCGCAGACACTTCTGTCCTTGCGTGCCCGCTGCACCAGGTCAAGCAGCTCCCAGGTGGTCCGGGCCGGCCGCGAACCTGAAAGACTGAAGCCCGGTTTCTGGTCAGCAACCGAACCGACAAGCTTCACCTCAACATACCGTTTCTTGGACGGCAGCAGGCTTCGACGCTTCTGCTTACCCAACCTGAGGACCGCTCCGACCTGCTGTTTCTGACCAACCCTTGAGCCGACCGTACCGACTGACATCCTGCCCAGGCCGATGGTAAGACCGAGTGAGAAACTCATGTCATCAGGCTTCAGCCTGCCGGCCAGGGCCACGCCATTCAGAGGCTCAGTCTCGAATCCGACAACCGGCCGCAGTGGTGCTGACCCGAGTGCGTCTGCGGACAGGGTGAGGCGGTTTCCGAACGGCCGTAGTGCGATGCCGGCTGTCACGCTTCCCCAGTTATGGCCCAGGTCGTTCCAGACCGCGCCGACCGAAAGCCAGCGCACCGGCCGCGCCAGCGCACCCAGGCCCCATCTTGTCAAACTGTCCCGGGTCAGCTTGACACCGCCGTACAGACCCCTGTTCCCTAAACCCAGGCCAAGGCCGTACCGGCTACCCGGCTCCCAGAACCCGCCGAGCTGTTCAAGCCTGCCACACAGAGCGCAGTTCTGCCACACACTACTCCGGCGTAGGTTGTACATACAATAGAAATCCCAGGACTGATTGACCCCAAGTCCTGCCGGATTACCCATTATTGCCAGCGCGTCGTCCGACACTGCGACTGAAACCGGCACCTGGGGCGCCGAACTAACAAGCACGAGAACAATCGCCAGCATCACGGTTACCTCCTACCCTTCACCCTGATACTCCGCACCACGTTCCACAGCCTCTTTGGCACTGCGACGACAACAACTGCGCACCGGTCCGTTGCCGGCGAATCAAGCACCCTAACCACCGTGCCGGTCGCAACCCTACGGCCGGTACGGTCCAATGCGGCAACCTTCTGACCCTTTTCCGGTCTGGGCAAAAGCTCATACGGCAGGGCAACCGTTGCCTCGGCCTTCGAATACGTACAGTCCACCACGAATATCGCCAGCCCAGGACAGCGGGCCACGCACATCATGCAGCCGTTGCACTTCTCCTGATCCACTTTCGGCAACTCGGTCAGATTCCCCTCGATGGTTATCGCCTTGCGCGGACAGGCATCAGCACAAGGATTACACGGTATCCGCTCAACGCACTCCACTACGACAACTGGTCCCTTGTTCAATCGCTCGGGACTCGGCATCTGAGCCAGGCGCGTAAGCTCGAACGCCGTCAGCACGCCGGTGCGCTGATAATGTGCGAGCCGCTCATTCGCGGCTCTGGCCCGCGCGGCTCGATTACCGGATTTGGACAGCACGGCCGATTATAGAACCACGCCTATCCTAGTCAAGACAGATTCATCTTTCTCCGCAGCTTTCGATAGTATTCTCCCCGATAGCATTTCAGTTAGGCAGACAGCAAGCCAGACCGCAAGCCAGGCGGCGGGCCAGGCCGCAGGCCAAGCGCCCGGCCAAGCTGCGAAGCAGGCGATGGGGCAAGCCGCGCCCCCGGCAGTGGACCACGCTGCGAGGCAAGTCTATGGACAGGCCGTGAGCTGCGCGGTGGGTCAAGCCGTAAGCCAAGCGGGGAGACACACGGCAGGGCAGGTAGCGAGTCAGGTGGCGATGGAAGTAGCTACCCAGACAGCGAGCCGGGCAGCCGGGTAAGGACTAGGCCAGGCAAATAGCCAAGCCGCCACCCAAACAGCAGGGCAGGCAGTGTACCAGACCACCCTGTGGGTAGCGAAATGTCACATTCTTGCTTGCCCGCGCATCTCATCTATGAACCCGTCGAGGATATTCTTCGCGGCAATCGAGCCAGCCTCGCTTCGCGGCGGTCCTTTTCGTCCGTTGAAGTCGAAAGCCGGGGCTGCCTACTTCGGCGTGTAGTCGTAGAATCCCCTGCCAGTCTTACGGCCCAGATACCCGGCTGCGACCATCCGTTTGAGGAGCGGACACGGCCGGTACTTTGGGTCGCCAAGGTCCCGGTAAAGGACGTTCATAATCGCAAGGCACACGTCCAGCCCGATGAGGTCGGCAAGCGCTAGCGGCCCGAGCGGATGGTTCATGCCGAGCTTCATTACCGAGTCAATCGCTTCCTTGTCTGCCACACCCTGCTCCAGACAGAATATCGCCTCGTTGATCATCGGCAGAAGCACACGGTTGGACACGAACCCGGGCGAGTCGTTGACGACAACCGGGGTCTTGCCAAGTTTCCTAGCCAGTTCCACCACAGCGTACATCGTGTCATCCGAGCTTGCCAGTCCGCGCACGACCTCAACCAATTGCATGAGCGGCACCGGATTCATGAAGTGCATACCTGCAACATTAGCCGGCCGCTTCGTGGCTGCAGCTATTTCGGTGACAGAGATGGTCGAAGTATTCGTCGTCAGTATTGCGTCCGGGCCACAGACCTGGTCAAGGGTTGAGAATATCTGTTTCTTGAGCGCAATATCCTCGGGCACGGCTTCGACTACGATGTCACATCCAGCGCAGTCCTCAAGTGCGACTGAAGTGGCGATGTGGCCGAGCGCCTCGGCTTGGGCCTGTGCTGTCATCTTCCCCTTCTCGACCAGCTTTGCCAGAGACTTCCTTATCGTGCCAAGTCCCTTGTCAAGGAACTTTTGGTCAACATCGGTCATAACCACGTCGAACCCGGCAACAGCGAACACTTGAGCAATGCCGTTGCCCATCGTACCCGAGCCGACGACACCGACTTTCCTGAACTCTTTCATGGTTCCTCCTGTAGCTCTGTTCGCGGTATGGCTAACCTAACCGGGAACCGGTTCGAAGTCAAGCACGACCCCGGTTAGAAACGCTCCGCGCCGTTTGCAGACCTATTCGACCATCACGAGCTTGACCGACTCTGCCTCGACACCAGGTTCGAGCCGACACAGATACACCCCACGGCTGCACCGGCGACCCTGGCTGTCGCGGCCATCCCACACAACGCCCAGCGATTCACGCCCTGAACCATGTGCGGAAAGCGCCCGAACCAGACGACCAGACGCATCGTAGATTCGGATTTCCTTCGGCCCATCAGCCGACAGCCGGTATCCGATGGCTGTGTGGGTCCGAAACGGATTGGGAAATGCGCCAGCAAGGCCGAACCCGGGGGTCATGTCTCCTGCGCTCATATCCCTGATTCCGGTCGGTGGCGCAGTGGTATACTTCACCGCCATACCGGGCACAAAACTCGCGGCCCCTCGGTGGTAGGTGCCGTTATACAGACACTGGATTATGACCGTCCGAGTCTGGTCCTGAAGCCCGGCCGTACATGAGCTGTAGTTGTTCGCACTCTTGTACTGCACGAGAATAACGTTGTCACCAGATGACCTGGCTACGGTGGTATCGTAGATAATCACTTCGAATTTGTCCCAGGCGCTGGAGCTTACGTACTCGACACTGTCATACTCGACTATGAACCGGTGATTCAGGGTGTCATGATACCACCAGATCCCTCCGCCATAGCGCGGGTCGTAGTCATCCCAGCTTAGGCAGACCATAGGTGGAGCCGCAGTGTTCGGCAGGGTCGTGTTGGTATATGCGGTATAACTTGTTGTCCCTGGCGCAATCCAGCCGTTGGAACAGATCGAAATCTGGGTGTAGCTCTGGCCATAGTAGTTCCAAGGACCGAACCGCGCGGGCAGACTGACGGTCTGGGTCTGGTCGTCTCCCAGATTCAGCCTCGTGCCAATGCCGCGGATTTCAACCCACGAGAAGACCGGCCGCTCGTCGTACAGCGTGTCGGTAATGTCGTAAGCGTAGTAGCGGGCCGGTGTCCTTGGCCCGTCCGGGATGGGGTCACAGGTACGGATAGCGCCAACCTCAACCTCGAACGCGCAGATGGTCGTTTGGGTCCCGGTTCGCACGTACAATGTGCACGGTAATCTGGTTTCGCGCGGGGTCGAGATGTCAACACCGAGACGGAATCGGTCGGTGCCGTTCGCGCCGGTCGTGTCCGGCCCGATCTCCCCAAACGAACCAAGCGAGTCAAGCACCCGAAGCCGGGGATCGCCCGAGCGCAGGATAGCGGTAACGGCATAGGCCCTACCCCTCCCCGTATTGCGCAGCGTCACGACCATGTCCGCCTGTTCGCCAGGGTCAAGCATACGGTTGCCGTTACCGCCCGGCGGCGGGTCGGACACTTCGTAGTTCGAATATGAAAGCCTCGGCGCGCCAACAAAAAGCGAAAGCGGACTCTGCCAACAGGAGTCGTTCGCGTCTTTCGAGCACACCGAGAACGCCAGGCGGTATCCGTTGGTGCAGGAAGACGCTACGGTGAAGTCGAATCCGTCCGGCCCGGTAAAAGCTGAATCGCCTGGCCCGATGTTGCCGAACGATTTCACCGTGTCGCGGAGCGTGATATTCGGGTCGCTTGAGCGTAGCCAGGTCCGGACGTTCTGCGCCTGGCCGCCGCCCCAGTTCTTCACCCACATCTTCAAGTTGATAGTCTCGCCCGGATTGATGATTCGGTCATTGTTGCCGCCGGCTGAGTCGTCCGCCTCAGTCCGTAGCCACAATACATAGGCTCCACCCGCTGGCATCACAAGCGCCGAGCCGAGATAAGGTCTGAGGTCATGGCCAGTAACGGTCACAAACAACGTATCCGGTGCGGTCGTCTGAATGTTGAGCAGCGCCTCCCCCGCGGCATCGGTGTATCCGGCTGCAAACACGGTCGTGTCACCGTGCGCTGCCGCACACACCAGAGCATTCTTCACCGGCCCGGACGCAGTCCGAACCGCGACGGAAAACGGGTAGTTGCCAATCGGAATAACCGACGGATGAGAGACTTGAAGCTCGACCGGCTGATGCGCGTAGACGTCAATTGCGCCGTCACCCATCATGTTGTACATCTCGAGATACCGCCGCGTCGTACCGGTGTTCCCCATCTGCCGGAAGTAGATGAGCTTGGCCCGGTTGAACCCTCCCATTATCCAGAAGAACGAGGAATCAAACATGCAATCGAATACCCTGCGTTCCAGCGTGTCATCCTCGGTCCAGTACGAGGTTACCGAAGAAGCGATATGAGCGATGCCACCCCGCCGGCCACTCCTTATCCACGACTCAGAGAAGCACTCCGGGCAGCTGGTCGAGGTAAAGTTGCCGGAAAGGCAGGCATAAGTCTGCACATACGGCACCATGTCAACATTCGTCAGACTGTGAACGCCTGTTGTCGTGAAACTCGGGTCCGCCCACCTGTCCACGTCGCCGTGTCCGGAATAGGTGACCCAGGAACGACCGGTGT
>JBDRUN010000017.1 GCA_039801365.1 candidate division WOR-3 bacterium | reverse complement strand
GTCGAAGGACAGGCAGTGCCGACGCAACCATCTCGACTTCAAGCTGGACAAAGCTCATGATTCGAGTACAAATGTATTCTGAGGCAACGGGGCGTCCTCGAGTACATCCATATATGAGGCAACAGGGTACTTTTCCCTGCCTGCGGCGGACCCGGCCTGGTGCCGACCACTAGTCGACAAGCGTCACGCGGCAGGCCGAAGTTGATCGCTCAGTCGAAAGTCGGCAGAAGTACACGCCAGCAGGGACGGACCGAGCAGATGAATCAAGGCGGTCCCAGACTATTGAGTATGGAGTATGGGTGATGGAGTACGGAATCGGAATGGTGCGCACAAGGCGACCAGCAGCATCGGTTATCTCAAGCTGCGCGTGGTGCCCGGGTCTGCCCCAGACCTGGAAGTGTACTTCGCGTTTTGCCGGACTGGGAGCGACTCTGAACCCGGAGAATCCTGGAATCCGAGGACCGGACCCTGGTTCTTCCGCGACACCAGTGTAGTAGGTGGAATCCAGAACCCAGTTGTCCGGGTCGGTCACTGCTTCATCAGGCCGGAAATGAAGCAGGAATGTGTCAATTTGCGGGCTTGCCTGGGGCCGGATTGTGACGAGCGTATCCTGTCCCTGTCCGGAGAATCTAACCGGCAGTGGCATATGGAATACCGGCGGAGCAAGGTTGCCGTTCTGCTGGGTGAGGTACGTTACGACGCGAAAGCTGTCGCCGGCCGGTTCCTTGGTCCAGTTCAGGTAGTAGCGCGGGAATCCAGCCTGGTAAATCCACTCGTCGAAGAACCAATCGAGGTCCATTCCGGTGACCTGTTCGTTCACACGCTTGTAGTCTTCGGTCGAGGCCGTGCCATAGGGGAAGGAATCCCGGTAGGCGCGGAGCGCAGTAAAGAATATGCCCGGGCTTTCCCAGGCGGTGTCGCCCACGACGTAGCGCAGCATGTGCTCGACCCACGCGCCTTTGCAGTAAATCGTGCCATAGTCGTAAATCTGAGACCAAGGCGGATTGTAGATTGGGAACCGGTAGGTCCGGTCGCGTGAGAAGAAAGAGCTGGCCCGGCCCCGCATCAGGTTGGCGAAGTAGGCCCGTCCCTGCTGGCGGCCCATGTACAAGACCTCGGCCCAGGTTGCGAATCCCTCGTTGAGCCAGACGTCAGCGTATCCCACGTGAGTCAGCATGTCACCCCACCACATATGGGAAAGCTCGTGTGCCTGGACTATGTCCGAGCCGCCCGGGATGTAGCTAGTATGGAGCATCACCGTAGTCTGGTGCTCCATGCCACCCCAGGGAAATCCGTAGTACCCGGGTATGAACCCGAACCGCTCGAAAGGATATGGGCCAAACCGCAGCGTGTCGGAGAAATACTCAATCATGTCAGGCAGCCGCGCAAAGCCAGCACGAGAAGGCGCAGAGTCCTGGGGCCACATAAAGTGGATGATTGGGATGGTGTCGCCTGTCTGGCCGACAACGGTGTCCTGCCATGAGGTAAAGCGCGAAGCCGAGAATGTCATCAGGTAGGTGCAAATCGGGTAAGGGTGTCGCCACCAGTAGGTACGTGTGTTATTGCCCGTGTTCACCGTGACCGAATCGCATAGGCCGTTAGACGACGTCTGAAAAGTGTCCGGCACGGTTAGGTTTATCATACAGCCGCGCTCAGCCTTGTCTGATGGATGGTCATAGCAGGCAAACCAGAAGTGGTTATTAGTAGGACAGCCACAGGTCATCGCGTGGGCATAGATGCGGGTCGGCGGACGGCAAAAGTAATAGGCGTTCTGAACTGCAGTTGATTCGCGGTGAAAGAATATGTCAATCAGCGCCGAGTCACCCAGGGGTACGGGCGAGGCGAGGTCGATCTTCAAAAGCCCGGGTGGAGTCGAGAATACCTGGGGTATGCCGGAGCGTTTGACCGAGTCGCAGACCAGGCCGTCAAAGTCAAGCGAGAAGGTGTCGAGCGATGGCGCATTACTGGCGATACAGACCTGTTCGCGGCAGGTATATCCGGCGTGGGTCATCGGCAAATCGAAGTCGAGCCGGTAATGCCGGACGTCGTAGGAATGGGAAGATTCCGCACAGACGACAGCGGAAGACTGCCAGACCGCACCTGGCTTGCCCGGGAGCGGCAGAGAAAATGGGAGTTCCTGCGGTGGTCGGGATTCGGCAACTGATACGAACAGGAGGGCGAACACAACCAATAACGACAGGTATCTCACTTGTTTTCCTTAGTTGATCAGCTCGGCAATCTGGATGGCGTTGAGCGCCGCTCCCTTGCGCAGGTTGTCGGTCGCGACCCAGAACTGCAGTTCGTTTTCCTTTGCCCCTTGCCGAACCCGGCTAACGTAGACTGCATCGCGGCCACGGCAGTCGGCGGGCGTGGCGTACTCGTTGTCCCTAGACAGGACCAGACCCTGGGCGTGCTGCAGAACGTTCCGGGCTTCGCGGACAGTAACCTTCCGGCTAAATACCGCGGTCACGGCCAGACAATGGCCGACTGAGACCGGCACCCGGACGCAGGTAACACATACGCGCAAATCAGGTAGCGACAGAATCTTTGCTGTCTCCTGCATCAGCTTCAGCTCCTCACCAGTGTGGCCGTGCCGGTCAAATGAGTCAATCTGTGGTATTACGTTGTCAGCAATCTGGTAGGGTAGAGGACTGCCCTTTGTGTCCACCGGCCGGCCCAGGGCAACGAACTCGGTCTCGTAACGATACTGGTTCAGAGCGGCCCGGCCAGCACCGGATACCGACTGATAAGTAGCGATGTATAACGCCTCGAGGCCAAATCGCTTGTGCAGCGGAGCCACCGCTACGGCTAGCGGGATCGTGGTGCAATTAGGGTTGGCAATGATGTTCTTGTGACCCTTGATCGCTTGTGAGTTCACCTCGGGCACGACCAGGGGGACTTCGGGCTTGAGTCGGAACTCAGATGACTTGTCAATGACCGGGCAGAGCTTTGCTACCTCGGGCACGAGCTTGCGCGCAAGTTCAGGTTCAACGCAGAAGAAAGCAACATCGAGGCCCTTGAATTCCTCGGCAGCGAACTCCTTCACTTGGTATTCGCGGTCGCGGAACAGAAGTTTGGCACCTGCGCTGCGGGCCGAGGCAAGCAGCCGCAGGTCCTCAATCTGATGGGGCCCGGATTCCAGAAGGCGCAGGAGGGTCTCACCAACAAGTCCGGTTGCGCCAGCAATGGCAATTCGTTTCATGTCCATTGAATCAAAATTATCAGCGCTTGAGCCGGTGTCAAGCAACGGCGCCGGCTTGACAACGACGCCATTTGCTACTAGAACAAGCTAGCGGAAATGGTCGGAACAGATACCGGGGCCAAGGGCCTGACCGGTGCGTATAATCCGCACAGAAAGGATGTGATGATGAGAATGAGCGACAGGTCCAATCTAGCCGGCCGTATCATGGCCGTAGTTTTACTGACGGCAGCAACCCTGGCTGCCTGGGAGCCACCGGTTGTGTTGTATCAGAACGACACTGCTTGCTACTTGCCGCTGGCCAATACTTGGGCCTTGGCCGCAGCTCACGACACACTGCACGCGGTGTGGTACGGAGCAGCAAACGGCAGCTACGATATATTCTACCGCCGGTCACTCGACAACGGCGTGAGTTGGCAGCCACCGATACGAATCTCCGATGACTCGGTTTACTCCGGATATCCCGGGGTAGCAATAGCCGGCCCCTTTGTCCATATTACTTGGGTTCGGGGCATTGACGAACAAGGCGATTCAGGAGCCCAGGTGTATTATCGCCGCTCGACCAACGCTGGTGCCACATTTGAGCCCGCGGTTCAGCTCTCGCACAGCTCGGGCGGGTATTACGGCGCTTGGTTTCCTTGCATCATCACCGAAGGTACTTGCGTGCATCTCGCCTGGGAGGATGATCGACTGGGCGACGACCAGATATACTACCGGCGTTCGACTGACAATGGCGCAACATGGAACACTGAGAATCCGGTGCTGAATCTGACCGGATACGTGAATCCGACCCTTGCTGCAATCGGTACCACTATCATCTGTGCCTACTACGACTTTTGGGGTGAGGTAGTGTACTATCAACGTTCGACCAACAACGGGAACACTTGGCTGGCCAGGGTCGGCATCCCAACCCCGGACGTCTCAGATTGTCCGTGCCTGGCCTCGGCCGGCGACACGGTACACCTGGCTTACTGCGACGGTCGGAACGGGTTCTGGGATGTGTGGTATCGGCGCTCGACCGACCGGGGTGTAACCTGGACTCAGGACACCTGTATCTGCCCAGACATGAATCAGACCTGGACCGTGAACATCGCGGCTTCAGGCTCGAACGTCCATGTAGTGCGCGGGGACATGGGGGCGTATCAGGTTCATTACATCCGCTCGACTGACGGCGGCCGAACCTGGGACCCGGAGCAGTGCATCTCGGAGAGCGTACCTGGGCACGATGCAATGCACTACACGGTCGCGGCCGCAGACTCCAACGTGCACGTGACGTTTGACAAGGAGAAGTGGATCTACTATCGCCGCTGGCTCGGCGGTAACCCGGTCGGTATTGGACAGGAGCGGGTCCTGGCCGGGCTGGGTCGGTCTTCGACCATGTTCTCTGTTTCAGTGCGGATGCGAGGCAAGGAACATGAGGAGTTCGACGTGTTCGACTTTACCGGCCGCCGGGTAGGTCGCTTTCTTGGTGCCGAGCTCGGCTTGAACCTTGCGGCCGGTACATACGTCATCCGGCCTGCGCACGGTCGTACCGACCGAATGAAGTTGGTGAAAGTCCGCTAGCACCGGGCTGGCCGGCATACCCGGCGCGAGACTATTGAACCAGACCTGAACCGATGCTTGCGCTAGCGGCCGGCGCCAGAGTACTTGTTGATACCTCGGACCATCACCTTGATCCGACTGATTTCGTCCGCCTTCTTGGGCGCCATGAACTTGAACCACTCCTCCTGGGATGATTCGAGGTTTATCTGGTGCCAGCCCCATGGGTCATCGAGCTGAACGCCGGAGCGGTCATAGAACTGCACCTTCATCAGCCCGCCGATGCGCACACCCCAGCCGTTCCTGACCAGGATGCTGACGAACAGGGCGTCGTTCTTCTCCTCTTCCTTGACATCCAGAATCTTAATGTCGTTTGCCAGGAACGGATTGTCAATGTCCCAGCGCCTGGTTCCAGCATCCCGATCAATAATGACAGAGTTGATGCGGGCACTGCACGCCAGTAGCGACACGGCGCCCAGGACGCAGAACTTCGCGAACATCTTGAATGGAGTTCTGACATCAGATTGCTGGAATATGCGTTCTGACTTAGTCTTCATACACTCCTCCTAGTATTCGTAGAACTCTTTAGCCAGACCGGCGGTTATAAAGTACAGTTCCTCCCCCTGAGCTGGCGGATGAGATGAAGTTACTGTCCGGCCGCCAGTAACAAGGGCAGCACGCCGGTTCCTGCCGGACAGAGGATACACGCATGAACCAAGCAGCCCTTGGGGTCCGAAGAACTCAAGTCGGACTTCGTTTGTGCCGGACGGTAGGGCTAGACGGGCAACTGCGATTGCCGTGGGGGCGTAGCCCCATGCCCGCTTGTCCTGATTGGCGCGCTCGTCCCCAAGCACGAGGTCGCCGGCCAAATCGCCGATTGCCTCGCCATGCCTTGGAAACAGATACTCGGCCAGGACCGTACCACAGCAGCGCAATCCGGTGCGGGTTGCCTCAGCGCTCGCTTTTTGCAACGCCTTGCGCGATGCCTCGGCCTCGGTCAGGCGGACGTCGAACCGGTCTGAGTACGGCGGCAGCTCGGCAACCGGCCTGTTGTCAGCGTAAACAACGGTTCGGCCGAAAGAGTCTTCGGAATGGTGGTCAACGTGCACGACTAGCTCGTTTGTTGCCTCGGGCATACCGGCCTTGAGCATCTCTACCCGCCTGATGAGCGAGGTGGCGTCAATGCCGGTTCCAGGCATGTCCGCAAGCCCGCGGTACTCGATAAGCGCGTCGTCGTACAGCTGCAGCTTCTCGTACACGAGCCCCATGTAAAAGTTTACCACGGGTAGTTTTGATGCATCCTGGTCCATCTGCCGGAGCTTCTTGAATTCAACCAGTGCCTCGGGCAGGTTGTTCTCGGTAAGGTAGCAAAGACCAAGGTACAGGTGTACCAGCTCGCGCTCACGCTTCGTGAACCGGTACACCTTGCGACTGTCCACGACCAGCCACTGGTAGAATTTGGCCGCCTCCGGGATATTGCCGTCGTCAATCTTGTATGCGGCAGAGAACGCCTGCTTGGATTCCTTCAGGTTTCCCGCGTAGAAACTGGTCACCGCGCAATTGAGCAGACTCAGGGGATAGGATATGTCCTTGGCCTCGAACTGTTTCTCTGCTTCACGTCGGAATCTCGCGGCCGCGCTGTCGTAGCTCAAGTTGGAGAAATATCTGGGCCCGGGCGGGACGGTTGACGCGCTTGGCGCGCAGGCGGTAATCAGGGCCAGCCCGAACGCGAATGCAGACGCAATAATCCAACACTTGCCACTCCGGTGCCGCGATTTCTCGTCCACTTGGACGTCGGTCCTTGGACCCATTGTTCCTTTTCTACTCGAACCACCCCTTGGTCGAGCGTTTCTTGAGCTCCTTTTCGTCGGCCCACTCGATAACCGAAGTCTTGACATTTACGAGCCGCATCGTGAGCTTGTAGTAGGCAAGCGTGGTTGCGCCCGAGGTCTTCTCAATACTCATGATGTCGCCGGTCAGGAAGTAGTCTGCGCCAACAAGGTTGCCCAGCTTGACCGCACCCTCGACGTCAATCCGCTGGTTCTCGACCAGGGCGATTTCCTGTGCCTGTTTCTTGAGAAGTTCGCGATCGACGACCCGGAACCGACCGAGCTTCACCAAACTGACCATTATTTTCTCGGAGATGCCGTCCGTATCCACGTGCTGAGAGGTACGGTTGCCGATGCGCAGGAACGCTATGGTAGGCTTTTCTTGGGTCTTGGGCAGTTCTGCTTCGGAAAGCGACATCACCATCTTTTCGGCCAGAAGTTTCATGTCCGTGTCCGAATAGGTGTAGTCCCACTCGGTCACCTCGTCCGGCCGGACATAGTGTGACGAAGCGCAGGCCGCGACTAGACACCACGCAACCAGCGCTAGGCTGTATCGGATTACCTTTTTCATTGCGACTCCTTTGATGCATTTAGACGTCTTACTGGCCGCACGGTCACGGCCACCTATTTCAGACTCTCGACCAAAAGCTCGACGAAAGCAGTTGCCAGCCGGGAAGTGCTTACCGCTGAGTCCGGTTCGTACAGTGCCCAGACGAGGACCTTGTCCTGCGGCACATCAACGAGCGAAAGCGATGCGATGTTCACCTTCAGACTCCGGCACGGGTGCTGACATTCGCGACCGCAGTCGGACGGACAGACCGGCTCGGTAACGACCATACCGGTGAGAAGCACGTTGGCGCCGGCCGTGCGCGCGACCTGCATCGGGTCTTTGCCTGGCTCGCGCCGCAACTTGCCGAAACTGTTCTCATCCGGGTAGGCGACTTTGATGCCGCGGCCAAGCAGACCGATGGCCGTGACGTCCTCCATTATGCGGTTGACGAACTGGTCGTCGCCGGTGAGCACGACCGCGGCCTTGCCGATTATCGTAAGCTTGCCCTTGGCATCCTCGTGCACGAACTTTGCTGCCGGTTCAAGCTTTGCGGCCAGGCCGACGGCTACCAGCACGGTCAGCACCGTGATGATCATGCTGCGGCTGAACTTACTCATGACATCACCTCCTGGCATACGATGAGCATAGAAACGCGGAACCGTGTTGTCAAATGCGGGGCGCTGAATAAGGCGCCGGCACCTTGACAGCCGATGTGCCCTGAGTATCCTTGGCCAACTGCTCGCAGCAATTCCGCGAATAAACAACGTGGTCCGGGTCGCAGACGCGACTCAAGACCAAAGAATAGGTGCTACAAAGGAGTTGACCCGATGGTAAAGAAAGCCAAAAAGGCAGTAAGAAAAATAGCTAAGCGGCCAGTAAAGAAGAAGATAGCCAAGAAGATAAGAGCCACAGGTTCAAGACACAAGGCCAGGCCAATAGCCCAAGGGTTTATGCCCAAACCTGGCAAAACCGGCAAGGCCGCAGACTTAGCCGGTCCCGGTGTCTCAACCTACGAAGAAGTTGACAAAATTCTGCCGATTGGGTACCGCTCGATTCTTGACAACAAGGAGACCCAGCGAGCTCTCTACGCGGTCAAGCGTTACGTGGAAGACGGTCTGGCTCAGGAGCTGAACCTACAGATGGTGCAGGTGCCGCTGATTGTCGAGAAAGAAAGCGGTATGAACGACAACCTGGACCGGGACGGTTCACGTACACCGATTGATTTCCCGTGCGGGCTGGGTATCTCCCCGCGCATCAATGCTCAGATAGTTCAGGCCGCAACCAAGTGGAAGCGCTGGGCCCTGAAACAGTACGGCTGCCAGGTCGGCGAAGGTATCAACACCGACATGCGGGCCGTGCGCAAGGACTATTTCCTGGACCATGACCATTCCTCCTATGTTGACCAGTGGGACTGGGAACGGGTCATCACCGCTGAAGACCGCAACCTCGAATTCCTGAAGATGGTCGTCCGGAAAATCTGGAAGGTCATCACCGGTGCCGAGGACTTTGTACAGCAGATGTACCCACAGCTTCGGGACCCGCGCTACCCGAATCTGCCCAAGGAGTTGACTTTCATCCACGCCGAGGAAATCCTTGAGCGCTATCCTGACCTGCCGCGCAAGCAGCGCGAGACAAGAATCCTTCAGGACTACTCACCGGCCATATTCATCATCGGTATTGGTTGGGTCTTGAAGGACGGGTTCCCACACGAGATGCGGGCTGCGGATTATGACGACTGGGTGACCGACACGTCCAAGGAAACCGGCAAGGACACCCACGGCCTGAATGGCGACATTCTGGTGTGGAACCACGTGACCAAGCGCCGCCACGAACTGTCTTCAATGGGTATCCGGGTTACGAAGGAAACTCTGGTGAAGCAACTGGAGCTTTCCGGTCAACTGGACCGGCTGGAGCTGCCGTATCACAAGATGATAATGAACGATGAGATACCGCTGTCCATCGGCGGCGGCATCGGTCAGGGCCGGCTCCAGATGTTGCTCTTGCGTAAGGCACACATCGGCGAGGTGACGGTCACGGTGTGGCCCAAGCAGCTACACGAAATCTGCGAGAAGCACAACATCTACGTGCTGAAGTAGCACGTGACCGAGTCGTTTCCAAGGGGCGGCGCAAGCCGCCCCTTCTATCGGGCGCGAGGCGACTGGCCCGACTCTACCGTCGCGCCGATGAGCAGAGAGCCGTGGCAGGGATGCTACCACGGCTCTCTTGTTCTGCCAGACCCTAGCGGGTCAGTATCAGTTTCTGCCGTCGCGTGCTGCCCGGCGCATCGAGCTTTACAAAGTACACGCCCGGCGCGAGCGCACGTCCGTCCCAAGTCCGGGTATGGCGGCCCGCGGCCAGTTCGTCACTGACAATCTGGCTGACTTCGCGGCCCGACGCGTCGTACACCGCAAGCTCCACCCTGCCGGCAATCGGCACGTTCCAGCTCACCGTTGCTCGACCAAGGCACGGATTGGGCCATAGTGCAAGTCCTCTTACGTCAACGAGCGCAGTCCATGGCTCGGATGAAAGTCCGACTTGGCTTGGCGGGTCAGTGGTGTATAGGACGGCGCGGCCAGCCGCAATCGCAGCGCAGCCTTTGTGATAGGAACCGTCGTACAGACACTGAATCCCGACCTGCTGGGTGCCGTCCTGAAGCCCGATGGTACTTGAGGTGTATCCATTGGCAGTCCGGTATTGGACGAGAATCCTCGAGTTGCCGTCCCCAGCCGCAAGCGTCGTGTCGTAGAAGATGAACTCAAACTTGTCGCGAATCGAGTTGTCGTAGTACTTGACCGAATCAAACTCAACTACGAACCGGTGATTGGCCGCGTCATGATAGTAATAGGCATAGTCCTGGCTTGAGTATCCGGGGTACAGGTCGTCCCAGTTGGCGCAGATTGCCCGGGGCGGTGCTGCGGTCGAGGGGAGACCGGTATTGGTGTAGTTCGTGGTCGTGTAGTTGCCGGGTACAATCCAGCCGTCCGCGGAAATCGAAAGCTGGGTGAAGCGCTGGCCGTAGTATTTGACCGGCCCGAACCCCGTGGGCAGGTTCACAGTGATGACCGCATCGTTGTGGGAGAAGTTGAGTTGCGTGCCCTGGCTTCGGATTTCGACCCACTGGTACTGCGGGTGATGGGTGTACCCGGTGTCCTTGTCGTCGTAGGCCCAGTACAAGGCAGGCAGCCGCGGGCCGTCTGGTATCGGGTCAATGTTGCGGAACTCGCCGACGATGATATTGAATGTGCGCACGACCGAGTACCCGCCGTCAGCGTAGAGGCGAAGCGTGCAGACAAGCGGCGTCTCGGGCGGGATTCCGGCCTGGGCCCGGACTGTGTACCAGTCGCCGGCGTTGGTTGCACTGTCGCCTTTACGCACCCTGCCATAGCTTGCGGTCGAGTCGAGCACGATAAGCCTTGAGTCGCCGGACTTGAGCACGCCGCGGCAGTTGTAACCGTGCCCGAGTCCGGTGTTGGCAATCCAGACCGCGAGGTCAACCGTTTCGTTCGGGTCGAGTCGGCCGTTGCCGTTGCCGCCGTGGGCAGTGTCCACGACTGTCTGCGTGCGCTTTTCAAGCACCGGGGTGCCGACCTGATAAGAGAGGAGTGATACCCAGACCGAGTCATTCGCATCCCGGCAGATAAGTGAGCAGGCGACCGAATAGGCATTGGGCAGGCCGGAATTGACGTGCAGGCCGAACCCGGGCACGCCGGTGAACGCCGAGTCGCCAGCCCCGATGTTGCCGAAGCTACGGGCCGAGTCCGTTACCTGGGCATTCGGGTCAGCAGTGCGGAACTTTGCGGTCACCGACATTGCGGTCTGCTGTCCCCAGTTCTTGACCCAAGTCGGGATGTTAACAGTCTCGCCCGGGTTCAGGATTGAGTCGTTGTTCCCGCCCGGAGCCGGGTCAAGCACCCACGAGCGCAGATGCGAGACATAGCGGTTCGAAGCGATGACCTGAACCGTGTCAAGAAACGGGAAGTGGTCCCGAGCACTGACGGTCATCGTCATCGGCCCGGGCGTAAGCGCCGAGACAAAGAGTGTGACCTGGCCTGAGGAATTGGTCCGGCCCTTGACGTCAACCTCGCCCGGTTTCTTGAGACACACGAGTGCGGAGCAGACCGGCGCGAAACCGGTCGTGACCGTGACTGGGTAAGGTACGTTGTTGCCGATGGTGATGACGCCTGAGTGGGCGACGTTCACCGGAGTCGGCTCCGCGGTCCAGAGCGGCGTCTCAGGGTCGCCGATGAGTGTCAGGTCGTAGATACAGAACCGTTGGTGCGCGTACTGGTAGAGCGAGTCCGCGTACGGCGCCCAAGTCGCCTTGGAATATGCCAGTGCCTGGCCGGTCGCGGGCATGCCGTAGTAGAACACTCCAGCATAGAGCGTGGTGTCGAGCCGTTCCGAAGGACCGGGCACGTAGTTGCCGCCCGGACCGATTGCGCCGTAACCGTAGCGCGTGTTCATTACCGTGGCGATGAACCCGCCGCCAACGCGGTTGACCATGTGCTCGGCCAAGCAGTCGCCGCCGGACACCTGGTCCCAAGCCGCGCAGTCGCAGGCGATTGCCACCGCCACACCGGTCTTGTCGCCGTTGGTCATCGCCTGGGCATTGGTTGAGGAGAAGTACGGGGTCGATCCCATGTAGATTCCGGTCGGGCTGCCATGACCGTCCCAATGGCTCATTCCCCAGCCGCGGTTCAAGGACTCGCAGACCGCGGCCTGCGAAAGGGTGCCGTTGCGCTCGTACAGCCTGCCAATCTGGAACGCACGGCTGGAAGCCTGACGTGCGATTGACTCGACCATCGGCCGCTCCTCGTAGCTCGACCAGAGAATCGCGGTCGGCAGGAGCATCCGCTTGATGAACCCGGTCGGCGGACTCTGCTCGTACTTGATGGTCTTATTGACAAAGTTCTGAGCCATTGCCACGGTGTACACTGATGCCCGGCCGACATACACGTCTGAGTACATGTCTGCGTTATCGGGAATCTCGCCGTAGGTGTGGTTGCCATTCGCGTCCCAGTTGCCATCTAGGCCAGCCCAGTACAGGTCACACGGCTCTGCGCCGTTACCTTCGTACTGGGCCATCCGAGTCGGAAATATGTTCTGGCCAGTGTTGGCGTAGTCGCCTGAGCCGCCGAGGAGCACGTACTGTGTGCCCCAGGTCGCATAGGCGTCCTTGATGAAATTACGGATTTTTTCCTGAAGGTCGTAGCCGGTATAGTTGGCGTTTATCCAGGAAATCAGCACGACCTTTCCCGGAACTCCCTTGAGCGTCTTCCAGTCGGCAAGACGCTGGAAAACAGTGTCCATCGGCGCCTCGGTCACGACAACGTAGTCGTAGTCGCCGGGCGGCAAGACACTGGTGGTGCTGCGCCGCACCGCAGGCGCGAAGCGGGTTACATCTTCGGGGTTCGCAACAAGCCGTTTGACTACCTGTCCGAACCTGTTGCGCTGCCGCTCAGTCGCGACCGCAGCTCGTTCGCCCTCGGCGTATGTCAGGCGAAAGGTCAGCTTCGTTGCCAGCCATACCCGGCCGGTTGCAGGCGAGTACTGAACCGGCCGAAGCTCAACATTGGCGATGCGGTATCCGGCCATCGTACCAGACGCAAGCAGCCGAAGGGTCTGTGCCGGATAAGGCTCGGCCGATGAGTAAACCGAATGGTCTGGCCCGACGAGTCTTGGCTTTTCGTCGTGTCCGGGTCTGGGCAGTATCACGTCGGGCTGGGCCGGGCCAATATTGTAGGTCCCGGGCAGCTCGACCCATTCTACGGTCAGAAGTTCGACACCAGTAGCAATCGCCCCAGACGGGATAACAAGCGACTGCACAACAAGCGGCAGCAAAGGCTCGCCTGGTGGCGAGAGCGCCGGAAACCCGGTGATGTTCACGGCATCATAGTTATTGTCCTTGGAGATGATCAGGTCGGACCGGTCGAAACGGACCGTCTGCGTCATCGTGCCTGCCACGAGCGGCAGACAGACGGCAATCAGCACTGCCAGCGATCTCTTCACAGTTACTCCTTTGCCCCTGCAGAGGCAGAACATACTAGTCCCCCGGGCACCGGTGTCAATGCGCCTGGCCTGGGTCGGTCCTCCAATCCCTGCAACGAGTACAACTTTCCCCCGCTGAAATGGCACGCGACCGAATGACCACAGGCGCAGGACAAACCGCCCCTTGGCTTTGTGAGGTCTGGGCGCGGCCTACTGGTTCATGAATTCGATCAATGGCCCGACGGCGGCGCGGTCAGTTCGGTCGTAGTCCTTTGCCTTCATTATCTTCATCACCAGCCGGTCGAGGAACCCCATCCGAGCCAGAGTGATGCGACCGGTAAAATACCAGAACCGCATCGCGGCTCGGGCCTCTTCGGTGAATGTCTTGTCGTACACCTTGCGGCAGTTCGGGCTGGTCGGGTCCTCGCCGCCGACCGCAAAGAAGGCGACCTTCTTGCCCGCGAGGCGCGGCAGCCATTGTTTGACGAAGCTGGCTATCTTCAGGCGGAAGGCGTAGTAGGGACAGCCAAATACGATGACGTCATAGTTCGAAAGGTCGAGCTGTCCTACCTTGGCCAACGGCACGAGCTCAGCGCCGGTCGCTTCTGCGATCCATCGGGCGTAGTCCTCGGTTGAGCCGTATTTCGAGTAGTAGACGATAACCTTCTTCAATTGCACTCCTATGTTGTCTCTGAGCACAGCATGGCCGGGCGGGTTACTTGTCCAGCGGTGAAGTGGTGGCGCGGTAAACCGCGGCCATCAGGCAGCAGTTTCTTCTTCACGCGGCATTCTAGGAATTCTGCGGACGGGAATCAAGCCGTGCCGACTGCTCACTGAGAGTGCTTGACAGGCCGCTGCAATGGCGGAAGATGATGCGAACACGCCTTGGGACGCAGTCCACAGGCCAAAGTAGCGAGAAAAGGGGGTAGAATGGCTGAGAGAAGCTGGAAACGCTACCTGGCCGAACTCATCGGGACTTTCTGCCTGGTGTTTATCGGCTGCGGCAGCGCGGTAATCGCCGGCAGCCACATCGGGTTCGCCGGCATATCGGTTGCGTTCGGGCTTGCGGTGCTCGCGATGGTCTACGCAATCGGCCCAATTTCCGGATGTCACATCAATCCCGCAATATCGCTCGCAATGCTGGTTGCGGGCAAGCAGAAGGTCGTTGACACCATAATGTACGTCGTGGCGCAGTGCGTGGGCACGGTACTTGCCGCGCTTGTACTCTACGCGGTCGCGGCCGGCCTGCCCGGGTATTCACTTGCAGAAAACGGTCTTGGCCAGAACGGTTTTGACGCTGGCTCGCCGGCCGGGTACCCGCTCGGCGCGGCGTTTCTGGCCGAGGTCGTGCTGACTGCGCTGTTCGTCTTCGTTGTGTTCGGTGCGACGAGCGAGAAAGCGCCGGCCGGATTTGCCGGGGTTGCCATCGGCCTCGCGCTGGTTTTCATTCACCTGGTCGGCATTCCCATCACCGGCACGTCGGTGAACCCGGCCCGCAGTCTGGGCCCGGCGCTTGTGGTCAGGGGCCAGGCTTTGTCCCAGGTCTGGGTGTTCATCGTCGCGCCCTTAATCGGCGGTATCATCGCGGCCTTGGTCTGGATGCTGGTGCGCGAGAAACCGGCCGCGGCGTAAGCGTCAGCGCTGACGGTGCCTTTTCTAGACAGGCGCGGTCCTGTCCGTATCTTGTCACGCCACAAGAAGCTCGGCTAGTTGTCGGACTTCAACGCGGGCCGCCCTCTAGGGCGGCCCCTTTTTTCACGCCTGCCGTTCGCTCGTCGCGCCACGCTCCGTGGGGCGGCTGAAAACCGGCTTCTGCCATTCTAACTCGCCGAAATACTCAGCAATGAGAACACATGCGACACCCTTTTCCCACCACATTTGCCCTATCGGTCAGACTGGTCGCCGCAGCCCGTTCACCCCAGGACTTCTCTTCGATCCGCCATTTCCGGGCAAGCCCGCCATGGTTCTGAAACCGGGAATGGCCTGTGCCGACGCTTCTCATCTTTGCGAAGTCTGACATTGCCGGTTCGACTTCGACCTGCGATAAGCCGCGCTGGTTGTGTCTGCGGCGAGTAGGTCTGTATCGCCAGCACCGTGCCAGCGCTTGACACCGTTCGCTTCGACCCTAACATCCGGCCGTGGCGACGCGGTCGGTCCTGACAGAGCCGCGGCATGAGTTTGTGATGAGTTGCCGGGACTTTCAACGCGGGGAACGATGCAAGAAACATTCTCGCTGAACAAGGCGAATCGGTGCTGCGCAGTCGGGCGCGGTGTCATCTGGCCAGGTCGTCATGCCATTCTGGCTGTTGTTGCAGCCTTTGTCGGGTCCCGAATCGTCTACTTCTTGCTCGGCGTGCGATTTGACACTAGTGCATTCCCCGCGGCTATGCACTTCATTGACCTTCCGCTGATGAAGACCAATCTCTTACAGTCAATCTACTACCTCCACGGCCAGCCGCCGCTTTACAATTTGTTCGTGGGGTTGGTTGTGAATCTGTTCCCGGAGCACTACGGTTTGGCGCTGCACGTTGTCTATCTGGTGCTGGGCTTGAGCCTTGCGGTTGGCCTGGTGATACTGATGTTGGGGCTCGGCGTGTCGCCTGCACTGAGTGTGCTGCTGGCCGGACTGTTTGTGGCATCTCCGGCAACGGTGCTTTACGAGAACTGGCTGTTCTATACCTATCCAGTCACCGTACTACTTGTCCTCGCAACGGTCTTCCTTCATCGTTTTCTTGCCAAAGGACAGGTGTGGCACGGGCTTGGCTTTTTCTCGCTGCTTGCCGCGATTGTCCTTATCCGGAGCCTGTTTCACCTTGCCTGGTTTCTGCTTGTGGCTTGGCTGCTTGTTCTGTTGCAACCGGGTCGGCGCAAGCAGGTGGTATGTGCCGTAGCCGCACCACTGATGATTGTGCTCTTTGTCTATGTCAAGAACTTGGCACTCTTTGGCCAGTTCACGACTAGCACCTGGCTTGGTGCGAGCCTGTCAAAGCTGACTCTGGCGATGCCGCTAGCTGAGCGCCAGACCTTGGTTCATGAGGGCAAGCTCTCGCGTTTCGCACTCATGCATCCGTTTGGCAGCGTTCGGTCATTTCGACCATACATTCCTGACCAGCCAGTTACCGGTATTCCGATACTCGACCAGGAGACTAAGGCCGATGGCAGTCCGAATGCTCACAACCGGGCATTCATTGACATCTACGGCCGTTATCTACGCGATGCAATGTACGTTATTCGACACCGTCCCATGGTGTACCTGCGCAGCGTACTCAGAGCCTGGGCAATCTGGTTCTTTCCGACAAGTGACTTTGTCTGGCTTGCACCCAATGGGCTGCGGGTCAGACCGCTGGTTGAGTTCTGGACAGCAGTGTTCTCAGGTACGCTGATTGCGACGCCGTGCTACAAGACCTATGCGTCTGGCCACGACTTTGCGGACATTGGTTTCTTCTCGGTACTCGCTTTTGTTTCGGCACTCGTGTTCGGGCTCGTAGGCTGCAGGGTAAGCTTCAGTCAGCAAAGGCCGGGGTCGGACGAAGCCGCAACGCAAACGACCGTGCTGGTTATGGTTTTGACCATCCTGTATGTGGCAGTGGTCGGTAACGCGGCCGACATCGGCGAGAACAACCGGTTCCGGTTCATGGTTGAGCCACTTGTGCTTGTACTAGTCGGACTGCTGTTTGATACTGGACTGCGCCGGTTCCGGAAACAGCTCCTGATGGTGCTCGGCATCCTGGCCGTGGCCGGCATCGGCGCATTTGCGCTCCAGCGGGCATTTCCGAACCCCAGGATTCGGGGCCGGCAGTTAGTGTACGCTGCTGACATTAGCCTGGCAAGAGGCGACTTTGACCGGGCAGAGGCTGAGCTGCGCCGTGCGGTTGAGCTTGACCCTAAGTCTGCGGATGCACGCTTTCGACTGGCGACGGTGCTTGCCGGTCGCGGGGAGCTGAATCGGGCAATAGCCGAGTTCCAGGAAGCGGTTCGGCTCAAGCCTGACGAACCTGATTTCCGTCAGCAACTGGCCGTGCATCTGGCATATGCCGGCAGGTTCGACGCTGCGCGCCGGGAGTTACGTGAACTCAGGTGTCGCTACCCGTTCTCGGCCGAGGTTGCGAACTACCTTGGTCTGACGTGGCGTCTCGAGGGGCGACTTGACTCGGCAATTGCCGAGTTCTGCCAGGCCCTTACGCTCGACTCCCTAGCACCGGAGCTTTCCTACAATCTAGGCAGCACGCTGCTGGCCGCGGGAGAGAACCGCTCAGCAATCATCTACCTCGACCGTGCGCTGCGTTCAGACCCAAGCTTCGGACCGGCAATGGTCAGCTTGGCCGCGGCCTACGACAGCATCGGCCAGCCGGACTCGGCTACTGTCTGGCGAGCCAGGAGCTGGACGGATGGCCCCGAGTTCCGGTACCGCTATGCCATTTGGAAAGAAGACTAGCAATCGTACTACGGCCTGAAGTACTGAGTTCAGAACTTTGAGTACTGGGCTGTTTGTTGGACTTTTGGTTTCGCGAATTCCGGTTGTCGGACGCCCGGTGCTCTGCGCCGGGACGCAAAGGGCGAGCAGAAAGGCCGGGATTGCGCCGGATTGTGCATGGCGCCTGCCCAGTTTGACTCACCGGTCAGTTTGTCTAGATTAGCTAGAGCATGGTCTTTGCCGACAGCTTCAGGCTTGAAACAGCCGGTTTCTGCGACATCAAAGACATCACCAAACAGGTCCGGCGCGTTGTCGAGAAGTCAGGAATCAGAAACGGCATCGTCTGCATCGCGAACCCAGGTTCGACCGCGGGTATCACGACGGTCGAGTTCGAGCCAGGTGCGGTTACAGACTTGAAGGAGGCACTAAACCGTCTGGCCCCGCAGGACCGGCGCTACCGCCACAACGACACCTGGGGCGATGGTAACGGGTTCGCCCACCTGCGTTCTGCTCTCGTTGGCGCCTCGCGCGCGTTTCCGGTCAGGGAAGGTAAATTGGTGCTGGGGACGTGGCAACAGATTGTATTTCTCGATTTCGACAACCGTCCACGGCAGAGGAGTGTGATTGTCACTGTTGTCGGCGAATAAGAAAAAGGTAGCCAACTCGGACTGGACAGCGTCAAGCAAGAGGGGTCTAAAAAAGGAGACACGAACAGTCCAGTGATCGCGGCAATGTCTTTGACCGAGCCGGTTTGTGAAGACCGGACTGCCGTGCTCCTACATTCTTTGACGCCCCACGCGCCGAAAGGATGCAGTAACACGTTCCCGTTGTCAAGCGAAAATCTGATGGACGTCCATCTCGCAGAAGATCAGGATGTTAGCGATTTGGCCATTGTCGGTGGTGGAGCCAGCGGGCTTGCCGCGGCTGTGGCCGGTGCACGGCTCGGTCTTTCGGTCACGGTATTTGAGAAGATGGATCGGTGTGGGCACAAGTTGTGTCTGACCGGCGGCCGGAAAGCGAACTTTGCCCATGAAGCGACTCCGACGCAGATAGCAGACCGATTCGAGCAAGGCCAGAGGCTGCTACCCCTGCTGCGGCGTTTCCCGTACCAGCGCATTATCCGATTCTTCGGCTCACTAGGCATTACTAGCCGGACTGACGCAGACGGATGTATCTGGCCCTGCGGCCTTGATGCGGCTGGTGTCCGGGACCGGTTGGTGCAAGAGGCAGCAAGACTGGACGTTGTTATCAGAACGTCGTGTCGGGTCACGGCACTGGAGCATGCAGCAGGACGAAGTCAGACTGCAGAACCGGGAGACAGGGGCCAGCGTTGGGTTGTGGTGACACCGGAGGGAAGGTTTCTGTGCCGGAACATATGCGTCGCCACCGGCGGTGCGAGTTTCCCCCAGACCGGCTCGACCGGTGATGGACTTGAGCTGTGCCGACGGCTCGGGCTTGCGACTTCACCGTGGTTTCCAGCCCTGTGCGCATTGCGCACGGCCGAAGACCTTTCAAGCCTTGCCGGAATCACCCAGCCGCGGGTCGCAACCGAACTTGTGATTGACTCCACAGTTGCCCAGCGGGCCGAAGGTCCTTTTGTGTTCGCACACCAGTACGTCTCCGGTTCGGCCGTGCTTGTGCCGTCCGGTCGCGCGGCCCGGGCACTCGGAGCAGGCCAGGACGTCAGACTGAAGATTGACTGGGTGCCGGACAGGAGTCGCGAACAGCTTGCCGCAGAGTTCGCTGAAGCGCGCCGGATTCATCCTAGGCAGCAGGTTCTAACCCGGCTGGCCGGCTACGTTGCCCGCAGGCTTGGCAAGGTGATATGCGCCCAGGCTGGTGTGCCGCCGGACCGGATGCTGTGCGAGCTTTCGCGAGCCGGGGAGAAGCAGGCAATCGCCGCTCTGAAAGGCACGGTCTTCGGCATCACCGGGACCGAGCCGATGGAGCGTGCGACCGTGACCGGCGGCGGGGTTAGCTTGGACGAAATTGACATCACCACCTGCCAGGCCTGCCGGTTTCCCGGCCTTTACATAACTGGAGAACTATTGGACACCTGGGCCGAGACCGGCGGTTACAACCTACACTTTGCCTGGGCAACAGGAATCGCGGTCGCGGAAGCAATCGCAGGTAGGCAGTTGAAATGAGAACAGAAGTCAGAACTTCAATGTCAAGAATCAAGCGCCAGCAATCTAGAATGCGTCGGGCTGTGTATGTCCTTATCCTGTGGAACCAGAAGGCACGCAACATGAGAGTGGGAGCACTGGGAAGGCTTGACTTTCCTGCCGGATTCTACCTATACGTTGGATCAGGCGGACTGAATGCGGTCAGGAGGGTTCAGCGCCATTTGGCGAGGAAGAAGCGTGTGCGGTGGCACATAGACTACCTCACCACCGGCCGGAATAGAATGAGGCCGGTGGACGCATATTTCTTTCCTGGAATGCGCGAGTGCTGTCTAGTCCGCACACTAGCTGCGGCACGCTGTGAATGCGGCCGTAAACCGATGCGCATTTACGAACCGGCCGCTGGTGACCTGCACCGCCAGCACTTCCCCGGTTTCGGCTCCTCTGACTGCCGCTGCCGGTCCCACTTGTTCTACGCGGCGAACCTTACTTCGCTTGCCAAAGCACTCAGGCTGCTCCACTGATACCGAACCGCTACTTAGTCTTGGTACAGGCGTTGCATAAGCTGGTTCTTGTATTGACTGGTTTTCTGAGGGATTCTACAATCTCGCCATGAGACCAGTCCTCAACGTAGCTGCCCGCATCGTTTTCATGCTGGCCGCGGTTTGTACCGCTGAGCCGCTGACGTGGATAAAGCGGTACGGGATGCCCGACCGGGCTGAATTCGCGTTTGGCGGCATCGTGGAAACAGGCAACGGTAATTTCGTAGTGTGTGGAGGAACCTGGTCCAACATCCCCTGGGACAAAGACGGTTACATTATCAAGATAGACGCTTTCGGTGACACGGTCTGGACAAGACGGGTTGGCACGATGGGCGTCGGCGCAGGCGGAGACTTCATCTTTGACGTAATCCTGAACAACAATAACGAGCTGGTCTTTACCGGTACCAAGTATAGTCCCCGATACGGAAGGCAGGTCTGGTTTCTAAGAGTCAGTCAGAATGGCGAAATCCTTACAGACAAGACCATCGGTGACACTCTGGAGGACAACGGCGGCGCGATGATTCAGAACCCGGACGGCACATATCTGATTCTGGGCGATACGAAGAACCGTGGAACCCAGATTGGTGGCAAGGACATCTGGCTGCTGAAGCTTGACCAGAATGGCGATACAATATGGACTAGAACCTACGACCTGCAGTACGCGGATCAGGGAGCCGGAATCACTGCAACCGGAGATGGCGGGTACTTGATGACCGCGTTCAGTTGCACTGGTGAATGGCCGTTTCCTCCGGCATACATGGGCTTTGCCAGTTATCTTGTGATTGATACGTTCGGCAACCTGCAAAAGGTGATGTCATTCCGTGAGGACAGTCTGACGACGCTCGGCCGACCTGAAAGAACAAGAGCCGGCGGATGGATTCTTGCCGGACAGCGAAGCCAGAACGATGTATTCCCAAACCGCGACATCTGGGTCATGAAACTAGACGCCCGTGCCGACACACAGTGGACAAGAACCATCGGCACCAGGGGCCGGTATGACGGCGGAGCCAGTATTATCGAAAGCCGTAGCAGTGGCTACTACCTTACCGCCTATTCCCAGACCTATGCTCCGCCGGGAATGGGCTATGACAACTGGTGGCTGCTCCGGCTGGATGATGCTGGCGATACACTCTGGACACGGTGGTATGGCGGCCCTTTGAACGACGACCCTTCCGCCATCATCTTGACATCAGACAGTGGCCTAGCCATAGCGGGCTGGCGCGACGCCAACTCCTGGGATAGCCTAACTCTGGGCAACGCTGACTTCTGGGTCATCAAGGCCGATACAAACGGTCTGGTCAGCGGAATCAAGGACGCTCCGCCTGTTCAGGGCGGATTGCGCGGGCGTTTCGATGTGTATCCGAACCCATGTCGAGATGTGGCCACGGTGCGTTTCGCGGTTCCTGGCCCGCAGCACGTACGGCTACATGTGTCTGATGTCCTGGGGCGGAGAATGTTTACCCTGATTGACCGGAAGTTGAGCCAAGGCTCGCACGCAGTCAGGTGCGACATGAGCGGGCTTCCCGGCGGTGTGTACTACTGTGAGCTAGAGTCGGACAAAGGACCGAGTCAGGTCACAAAGCTCCTGCGACTCTAGACAACCCAGAACCGAAATCTTCGTATACTACTTTCCGGCCTTTGCCGCAGTCGTACGTACGATGCCCTCCTACTTGTGCGACTACCGGCTCCTGAGGCGCTCGACAGCGGCCCGGAGCTCAGGCTGCAACGGCAGGATGCTTTCCGGCAACAACACGGTCATCTGGTCAAGAACCGAGTCGCAAGCGGCCTTGCGACCGGTTTCGGCGTAATGCGCGGCAAGCTCAATCAGCCCATGGCGGTACATGCCGAGCACCCCGGAAACCCGTGGCATGTCGTGCTGCCGGACGCTGGGGAGGTTGCGATACGAGTCCGGGTCAAGAAGTACATTTCTGATGACTTCGGTGTTGAGTGCTAACCCGTACTGCGCGGTTCGGACCGGCAGCAGCCGCTGTGCCAGGCCACAGGACTGCAGGTAGCTGACGATGCCCGCGGTCGCGGCCGGCGGGCAAAGCGCGAAATAGAGAGGTCTGCTCCAATTGTTCGCCTCGACGATGTCAATTACCGCGGCGGTGATGGCGCTGAGCATTGGCCGTTCGCCGTTCGACAGGTCCGGTTCAACCTGCCATTCGAAAACCGTGTCCGGGGCCGTGATGCCCATACCGGTAAGTGCCGAAATCGGCACCGGTATCCGTACCGTATCGGTTCGCCACCGGTACGGGTGCATGTCCATTACCTGCTCCCGGGACCAGCTCATTGGTGCCGACCGAAGTGCGCCGGGAATTCCGTCTTTGTAAAGCAGAACGGCCCACGGCCGGTCCAGGAGCGGATATGGCAACGCAGTGACGTCTGGCCGCTCGCCTTCCACAAGCTGCAAGTAGCGCACACCATTCACCTGCATATCACCCATCACGAAAAGGATGGCGTCCCGCTCGCACACCCGCAGTAGGTTTCGGCAGTACTCAAGCATCCAGTCAGGATAGCCGCCTTTGGTTCGCGCTGCCCGTAGCTCGGCCCGGGCCTGTTCGACATCGCCACGGACCAGAGGTTCGTGGGTGCGCACACCGTGTTCCGATCCGATGAAGTAGAATGCGTCGCCCAGCTTGGGGTCCAGCTTTACCGCCCGATCAAGAAAACCGAGTATCGAATCCGACGTTGCCCGCGAAAAGCCAGCGAGCGGCCGGGAATCGTAGCAACGGAAGTGCATATAGCGTCCCAATAGGTACCACGCCTCGGCGTCCTTCGGGTTCGCCTTGGTCGCCTGCCTAGCGAGCCTCAGGGCATTGGGATACTGCTCAAGCTCATACGCTGCCTTAGCCTGCTGCTTTAGGTCGGTCCGTGCTACACCGAGTACCGCCAGCGCAGCCACGGACAGAATGCTCCATCTCATACGCACCGCCTTTGTTTTGATTCAGCCGTTTCCAACAATAGAGGCCCGGTTGCCGAACCACCGCGCTGGGCATTAGCGGTTCAACCACCGGCGGCCTAAACAATGATACCGACCGTCAACCTCTACGGCTTATCTACCAGCGCATCCATCGCTTTGTTGGTAGCGACGATAGCGCCGGGGCTACCTTGTCCGCCTCGGACATATCCGTCTGCAACCGAGCGTGCAGAGCCTACCATGAGCTTGTCGAAGGGTCGAGTATCGGTTCCACTATCTGCACCATCTTGTCGTCTCTCATCTTGATATCAGCCAGGCAAGGGAAACGTTTCCTTTTCTTCAATGGTTCATCATTCGGCAAAAGACATGGAAACCCAACGGCCCTGACATGCTCAGAAAACGTATCGCATTCCGAAATCCCGATATTCCGGAAACAGGTGGTTATTCCTGTCCTCCCAAGGTAATCTTCCGTGAACCGCGGTTTCCTAGTTTCTAAACTCCTGTGAGCCATACCATGGTCACTCCCAGGAATTCACCTCAAGCGCAACAAAGTGCTTTCCATTCCAGAAATAGCGGGTGAAGGAGTCCAAGTCTATGAAGCAGAAGCGCGCTGTCGCCGGGGGCATCGAAGGCGACCACTGCCAGCTAAAACATTCCCCCTCACCTGCCTGGGAGCTAAAGAAAATGTCGTCTCTATCTATGTCGTAGCCGGCATCGCCTAACCCCTCCTCGTTGTAGTACGTACTGTTGTCTACCGGATTGACACAAACGACCGAGAGCTCTTCTACGCTGCCGTAGTCCCGTCCGCGAAGCCAGTATCGAGAGTATCCCTTATCGGTACTGACAGCTGCTATGAGTATCAGGTGGGGACAGGTATTCTGCCAAGCCAACGTAGCTACGTCTTCACAACCGTCTCCATTGAAATCCCCTTGAATCGATGACCTAACCCCATCACCAAATACTCCAGGCGGAAGCAGGTGTGCAGAGTACTGCTCTGCGAGCCAGCGAAGCAGATGGTCCGCTGTCTCACCGCCACCAAATTGCGCTGCTGGCTTGGCATCTGGTTGCTGGTTGGGCGATGAAGTTGAGCCAACTACAACCATCGCAACGCCATTAGATGCGTAGTCCTGAAAGCCAGCGTCCATATCCGTGATGTCAACAGCCCTGACTTTCATTTGCAGGGCAATAGGCCCGGAGCGGCAGTTCGAGTACAACCGCGCCAGGAAGACGATGGTGCACCGGTCACCTTTGCGTTCGAGTGTTCCCAGTGACCACAGTCCCAAGTCGCCAAACAGTACCCCAGCAGTGTACCACCATTCGGTATCACTCCTACGCTTGACGCAGGCAACGTAGTGGTCATCGGATGACGTGGCCTTGTAGCCGTTGACATAGAGTCCATCGATTTCGAAGTAGTCGCTGCTGCGCAGATAGTACTTGTGGTAACCTCCGGTATGTTCGAACGTGACCGTGACAAGCATTATCTCCCCGGGGCTGATGTTGTGCGGGTCCGGGTCGCCCAGCGGCCACTTATTGGTGAAGCGTTCCGCACTCAGAGATACCTCCAAGCCGTCGGCAAACGCAGTTGCCACCGGAAGCATGACAGAGATAGCCGTTATACTCAAATGCAGAACCAATGACTTTATTGTAGGCACACTACCTCCTCGCACTTCGGGTAAATATCGGGAATTTCGGGGACATCATGAACAATTCTACTCCCATCAAGACCGGGTGGGGTATGCCAGCCAGCCCGGCATCATTATTCACGCTCAAGCTATACCTCATTACAGCCGCGTGTCAAGTCGGACGCCACCCGCTTCACGCATCATGCCGAGGGCGACGGGGTTTCTTGGCCAAGTTTCCTGCTTCTCGACCGACGGGCGGGTGCGTCAGCCACTGCGGCAGTTTGGGCTATGGCCATGAGGTCGGCAGCAGTGCGGCATTCGATTGCGGCCTAGGCAAAGAGCGGGCCGGATTCGAAGTCAAGACGACAGCCACTCTGACCGCAACTGCCTTGTCGCCGATTTCGGCGTAGAGTGTGCGGCGTAAGGCGTGGGGCGGTGCTACGGTTCGGCTATGTCGTACACCTCCTTGCGAATCAGGGCAAGGACCTTGGGGTCACAACCCCGGGCCTTCCACTTTTCCAATAGAACCTGGGCCGCCAGTTGCATTGACTCACCCGATACTTTCTGTTTGCGGGACAGTTTGAATAGCTGGCGGCTGTAGTTCAAGTAGGAGATGTAGAGGATGGTCTGCACGCCCTGAGCGTTCAGAATTTCCTTGGTCTTCATCTCCATTGCGTACAGGTCCGCGACCGCGGCCTGATACCGCTGGGCCATCTCAGGCTTTAGTTCTTCGAGTGTGGCTTTGACCCGCTCGATGTTGTACTTGCGCATCCATGCGCTGACACGCTTCACCGGATCTGACATTCGTAGCCTCCTTTTTTCGCTTTCGACCATTGGCCACAGTAGGCTCGTGTCAATGAGAAGATTCATCAAGGCCGATCCTACTCCAGCCGAAATGATTCTACACGCTCAGAATGGCAATGCAAACGGCGCAGGATACGAAGAAACACAAGACGAACTTCGCAAAATACGTAACGCAACACTACAGTAATGTATGACTTAGCACTCATGGCCCACCGCTGGAGTCTGCACTAGGATTACCATCCGTCCCACGAACCGGGGAACGACTCCCCCAATGACTCCCTGGGTCGCCTGTCGGTTCGTCTCTTGAGTGAACCCACCGGTGAATCAACAGGCTATTCAGGGAACTAACTGACGATACATCAGTGGGTTGACTTGCCGGCTTGTTCGTTAGTTCATTCCTTGGTCGGTATGGCGATACAATTGAGGGTTTGTCCGTCGGCTCAACTCACGGATTACTGGTCGGTTCAGTACTGGGGTCGGTTGGCGAATCGTCCCTTGGATTGTCGGGCAAACGGTATGCCGGACGATTTGCTGGATGGAGACGAGGGTGCAGGGTAGTGCTGAGATTACTTTAGCGGTCAGTGGTAGATTTGGGTTGGGCCTACTGGCGGAAGTTGGCCGATTGCTTGGTGCGGTGTTCGTGACGACGCGCGGTGCTGCGAACCCTGCCCGCGGATGCGCCGCACTTAGAACCGGACTGTTACAGGGAGTTCTGGGGACACGATAGGTATCAGTTCCCGGAACACAACAAGTATTCTACCACCCCCAGGACTTGGCGGGGTGTGCCAGCCGGTCCGGTGTCATATTCACACGCGAGTTCTACTCCGAATCCGCGGCGTGTCAAGAGAGATTGTCCGGCTTCCGCGACCCGCAAGCACAAAGACCCGACCAAGGTCTGCTCTTGCAAGCACCACATCCGGCCCCAAGATTTCACTGTGTCCCAGGAGTTGCGCGAAATCACCCAACGCACACTCCTTGAGCAGAATTGTATTGATAGAGCATGACCCGGCTGGGTTACAATTGTCGCGCGTCCATCAAGAGTGACATTTTCCCTGTGCCATTACCCTATGGCATTATCCTTGTGGTTCCACAGGTGAAAATCGGAGGCTTGACAACCGGTGCCACTTTTCTACAATCCATCCGCCCGTGAAACCGATAAAGATTACAGTTGGCGGTGTTGAGCTCAACGGTATGCTCAACGATTCGCCGCTTGCCGAACGGGTCTGGCGGCTTCTGCCTTATGAGGAGATCGGCGAGACCTGGGGCGAGGAAGTTTATTTCCCGGTGCGGCTTGAGGCTGAGAATACGGCTCCGGTTGACCGGGTGAATGTCGGCGATATCGCCTACTGGCCGGACGGACCCGACCTGTGCATCTTCTTCGGCCGCACGCCTAAGAGTACGGACGCGACCCCGGTCACGGCCAGTCCGGTCACAGTCATCGGCACGTTTGAGTGCAACCGGCAGGACTTCCACCTTATTCGTCGCGAACGTCACGGTATCGTCGTCCGAGTGGAGCCGGGCCGTGTCGAACCCGAAACCACCGATCAGGCCGGGCCCACTGAATTTGCGACACCGTGAGCCTGCCCGGGCCGTTGCCCGTTCGCCGGTCGCGAAGCGGAGAGCGTAGCGCTTGATCGTTTCCGGGGCAGTAGCTCAGATGGGAGAGCGCCAGAATCGCACTCTGGAGGTCGCCGGTTCAACTCCGGTCTGCTCCATTCAGGAAAGAAACTACATAAACGCGAGTCCAGAAGGTAAGGAAGTAGCGGGACCAGACCGGCTATCCTTCCCTCTTTTTCTCGCAGGTTCTTGGAGTCGGAGAGGTATCCCATGATTACGCCCAAGTATGTGTTTCTCACCAACGGCGTCGGTCGCCACCGCGAGAAGCTTGCCAGCTTTGAGGCAGCTCTGCGTGACGCGGGCATCGCAGCATTCAATCTTGTCCGTGTATCGTCCATTTTCCCGCCTCACTGCAAGATTATCTCCCGGCGCCGTGGCCTGGCTATGCTCAAGCCAGGCCAGGTTGTATTTGTAGTAATGAGTGACAACGCTACCAACGAACCTCATCGGCTCATTTCCGCCTCAATCGGCGTGGCAATTCCCAAGGACCCGGAGAAACATGGTTACCTGTCCGAGTTTCACGCCTTCGGCATGCGTGACGACCCGGCTGGTGAATATGCCGAAGACCTCGCAGCCCAAATGCTCGCAACTACCCTTGGCGTGAAATTCGACCCGGATACAAGCTATAACCAGCGCAAAGAAACTTGGAAGATTTCAGGAGAAATCTACCGCACCCAGAACGTTACGCAGAGCGCGATCGGCGACAAGAACGGACTCTGGACGTCGGTGTGTGCAGCCGCGGTGCTGATTGCCGACTCAGACATCGTACCGCCGGAGAAGACCTGACAATCCAGAGTTGTCCGAACGACAGACCAGCGTAGTCCCAAAACCCGTCGCTGTCCAGCGTACTAGTATTGCTGGCCCAATTTCAGTCCTGGATAGTAGTGCGCTAGAATCTGACGGTAGCTCGAACCGCGCCGCGCCATTTCAATGGCACCGTCCTGACATAATCCGCAGCCGTGTCCCCACCCCCTGCCGGTTACGTTCATCCGGCCGGCCGACAGTTTCAGGTCGAACATGGTTGACCGTAGGCCCAAGGCCATGCGGAAGTCTGTGCCAAACACCTTGAACCTTCCTTTATCGGTATCAAGTATGAGGCTCAGTACTCGACCCGAAACCTTATCCTTCTGCAGCTTCACGCGGCGTAGTTTGATTTTCGCGCCGACGCCCACGAGACGGGTGAGTATCGTATCGTACTGAATCGGTTCGAACTCTGCCTGCCACTCATGGTACTTTCCGTCGGCGCAGAATGGTCTGCCCGGCCGGTGTTCTGGTGTGTCGCGTACCGGTTTCAGATAGGGCTGGCTGCCTTGCGCGGTGATGCCGCCGCAGTTACAGTGGTACAGCGCCTCGGCTGGCTTGCCGTCGAAAAGAAGGACTTCACCCCGTGTTTCGACTACAGCCCGTGTGCTCAATTCGGTCTCGCGTCCAACCCCCTGGTATTCCTGGTCCCGTAGATACGTATCGTACAAGTCGAAACCAAGGGCCTTGCGTTTTCCGAGCCTGGCGAGAGTGAAGCTCCGAGCCGCCACCGCCTGGGCCTTCACAGCCTCGAAGGTCTCCGGTCTTATCGGCCCAATTTCACACGGCACCACACTGTACAGATAGTCCTCAAGTCCAATTTCATTCACCACGACTAGTTCGTCGGCGGAAACGAATGCTAAAACCATGCCCCGGTATGCCTGCCCGCCCACCCTGACCGGCACATTCCGGACACCTTTGAGTATGACCGTGTCCGTGGTCCGTTGCCATTCATTGTTGCCAACCGTGACCACTACCGAGTTGCCGACCCGTCTGAGTACGACGAACGCTCTGTCCGTCCGACGTTCGTTGCCGGCAGCCTTCACCTGCAGTTCGGCATCGCACGACACTGTTGCAGAAGTGGTAATCGCGCTCAGTCGGACTCGGACAGACGGCTGCTGGTCAGCGGACACGGCAGTAGCCGCCGATTTCACCGCAATTGGCGTGTAGCAACAACACGCAACGGCCAAGAGCACAGCCAAGGGGACCGCGCGACTCACGACCCAATTTAGCCAACGCACTGAGGTTGGTCAAATCAGGCCTTAGGACAAGACACTGCTGGGGCACGGCGCGTTTCCGTTTTCTTGCCATTGACCGGGCGCAGATTCCGAGTAAAATAGTAGTGCTTTGGGAAGGAACGGCATCAAGGTGCGGTTTCGAGAGGGCCCGTACAGGGGCATATGCCAACTGCCACCCTTTCCAGTAAGGACAAACCAACTGGAGGATTGATGAGAAACACTACCCAGAACACTGGCCTGGCCATATTCGGCATCGCGTTCACGGGTCTAGCGACGGTCGGCTTCATGATAGCTGACGCAGTCGTGCGGCCGACCGTGGGCTGGCTTAGTCTGATGCCAGTCTATTGTCTGGCCGCTTTTGCCCTGCTACACAGTCTGTCGTATCTCGGGACCGGACGCGCACTCTGGTTCCTGGCGCTCGGCCTAATTCTGCCGTACGTGGCCGAGTACCTGGGCACTAACTTCGGCGCGGTGTTCGGCAGCCATTGGTTCCACCGAGTTCGTGACCTCAGGGTTGCGGTTGGACTAATGCTGCCTGGCCACGTTCCGTTCAGCGTCGTACTCACCTGGTTCGGGACACTCTATATCGTATTCATCGTATCTACATACCTGGTACGTGCCAAGTCCAGCGAGCCCAGCACCATTGCTGCGATGCCCCTGACCGCCGGGTTCATTATGGCCCTGTGGCAGCTCAGCGCCGGTCCGCTCGCAGTTGTGCGCAGCGCGGTAAGCTTCGGTCAGTACGGATTCTACCACGGCATCCCGCTCTCCAGTTTTGTCGGCTGGTATGCGACGGCGATGTTTGTGGTGCTCTTCTTTCTGGCAGTCGAGCCTTCAGCGGCTGATGCTGAGCGGCTCGCCGAGTCAAACCTGGCGAAGCGCAGCGCACTCTGGATGTTCGTGGCGGTGATGCTGTACCCGACCGCAATGTGCTTCCGGTTCCGCATGACCGGCGCCGGCTGGCTTGGTATTGCCGTAGTCCTATTGGCCACACTGGCAATCGCCATCCGTACAAGAAGTATGGCGGCAAGACCACACTTGGCCGAAGCACCGACTCCGGCGGCTTGACCTCTGTCCGGGCACCGACACCGCCGTCCAGCTGGGCGGCGGTGGTCTTTTGTTGACTATTGGTAACCCCAAAACCGGGTTGTCAGATTTTCCGCATCGGCCTGCGCGTCATCCAGAATGAAGACACCTGTCCGGCGGTTGTGGTTTGCTAGTCTGCTCGCCGCCTCAGTTCGATGTCGATCATCCGGCTGCCGCAGTAAGGAAGAAAAGGTGTGCCGGGTTTAGTATCCAGGGCACCGGCTCGCACTCGAAGTGTGGTGTATGGCAGTCTGCCGCCATCTGGAAAGCGCAGGCGAGCGTGCACTTCAAGAACAGACCCGGATGCCGGACGTCGGACACCTGGCTACAGGAAAGCACGCGGTCCGCTGCCCGCTAGTGAAGTCAATAGGACAAGGCAGCCGACAACAGCAGTAAGCGGGACCAAGATTTCCACCGGCTTCATACCGACGCTCGAAGCGAACCCGAACGAGATGAGTAACAATCCACCAACAAACACCTTCCACGAGCCGGGGGTAGAGAACTTGCTCATGTTTCGCATTCAGTGTGCAACATTCGTGCCGAAGAGCCACGCCTAACCGCTTGTGGGTAAGTTGGTTACGTACTCGAAACAATCCTTTTCTGTGCGACGGTTGCATGGGTAGACGGCGTGCTCTCTAACGTACTAAGACGTGGTCACTTAGATCTGCGACTGATAGCAAGATAGTGTCTCCTAAAGCATGCCAGCGCGTGGTCCATGGCAGTACGCGGCACCGGGCCCATATGGCCAATTCTCACTATTTTGCCCCGCAACTCTGCCTGACCGTTTGCAAAGAGGATGCCGTCCTTCTTGCAAGCAGCGACTATCTGCGTGCCGTCGACATTCTCCGGCATCTTGATGACGGTCAAGGCATTTGACGGCCGCTGCGGAAACAGTTCGAGTCCGAGTTCCTTCACATAGGAGCGCACGTAATCCGCCATGCGCTTGTGCTGCTGCCAATATGCCGTGACCCCTTGTCTGCCGATTTTCCTGAGTGCAAGGTCAAGGCCGAAAAACAGCGAAATTGCCGGTGTCCAGGGCGTCTGTCCCTTTTCTGCATAGCTGCGGTATGCTCTCAGGTCGAAGTAGTATCTTGTCCGCTTAGACCGCTCAACGAGCTCCCATGCCCGGGGGCTGATACTGATGAAAGACAACCCCGGCGGCACGGCCAGAGACTTTTGCGAGCCGCCGCACACAACGTCGGCGTTCCACGCGTCAGCGCGCAGCTCGTCCGCACCAAGGCCGGCGACTGCATCCACAACTAGAATACGGTTCAAGCGTCGGCATACGTCACCGTACGCCTTGATATCATGGACCGCACCAGTCGAGGTCTCAGTCAACGTGACAAACACGCACTTCACCGAGTCGTTGGCTAGAAGTTGCCGCTCAACCTCGAGCGGAGGAACCGATTCGCCATACGGCGCCGACAAAGAGTCAACGTAAGCGCCGAACCTCATGCACAGCTCGCGCCAGCGCTCGCCGAACTTACCCGCGGTCACGACCAGCGCCTTGTCACCTGGACCAATCAGATTCGATACTGCCGCTTCCATCGCGCCAGTCCCCGACGCGGTAAGCACGTACACCTCGTTCTTGGTCAAGAATACATCCTGCAGGCCTTTGCGGACTGATTCATACAGCTTGCTGAATAGCTCCTCGCGGTGGTAGACCAGCTCGCCGGCCACAACTTCTCTGACGTCGTCCGGTACGAGTACCGGCCCTGGAGTAAACAGCTTGTAGGTTGTTCTGATTGTTGGCTTCTTCATACGCCCTCCGTCAATTCATCGGTCATGTATTCTTGCGGCCTGTCGAACCTCGCAAGCCTCGCTTAGCACGGGCAATCCGTGGCCGGCTACCAAGTGTCTCTCTACTTCTCTTGATTGCGCAAAACTCACCGCACATAGTGCACACTCCCTCAGTCCGCGAACGACCAAGCCTAAATACCTCGTTGGCGCGTGTCGGATCAAGGCAGCCGTCAATCATCTCGCGCCAGTCCAGCCTTGCCCGGGCCGTTGACACCCGACGGTCCCAGTCTGATGCACCCGGATGTCTCCGGGCTACATCGGCCGCATGGGCCGCTATCCTCGACGCAATCACGCCCTGCCGGACATCCTCGACACCCGGCAGACCTAGGTGCTCGGACGGCGTGACGTAGCACAAGAAATCGGCCCCATAGTACGCAGCCAGGGCGCCACCGATTGCACCCGAGATGTGGTCGTACCCGCACGCGACGTCGGTCACAAGCGGACCCAGTAGATAGAACGGCGCCTCATCACAAACGACCTTCTCAAGCCGGACGTTCGCCTCAACCTGATCCAGAGGAACATGCCCCGGTCCCTCAACCATTGCCTGCACACCAGCCGCTCGTGCCCGCTGCACCAGTTCGCCAATTGTAACCAGCTCCGCGACCTGGGCTTCGTCAGTCGCGTCGGCCAGCGCTCCGGGCCTAAGGCCATCGCCCAAGCTCAGCGTTGTCCGGTAGTGCCGTGCCATCGCAAGAAGTTCGTCATAGTATTCATAGAGTGGATTCTCCCGGCGATTGTGCATCATCCACTCGACCATCATCGAACCCCCGCGCGAAACTATGCCGCACACCCTCCTGCTGCGGCGGATGGCTTCAATGTTCCGCCGCGTAACTCCGCAGTGGACAGTAATGAAGTCAACTCCATCCCTAAGGTGCCTTTCGAGTCCGGCGAACACGTCCTTCACCCTGGTCTCAACGAACGACCGTCCGTGGCGGCGGGCGTCAAGCGCAACTTGGTATACCGGCACAGTTCCAACCGGAATCCGAGACTCGGCGATAATCGCCTTGCGGACCTCATCAACATTTCCTCCAACCGACAGGTCCATCACCGTATCAGCACCGACGGAAACGGCAACCCGCAGCTTTGCCAACTCCTGTTCCAAATCACTACGGTCCGGCGAAGTACCGATATTGGCGTTGACCTTCACCCGCATCCGCTGGCCGACTGCGACCGGCTTCACCCTATGGTACCGGCTCGCAAGAACAACAACCCGGCCTGTCCGGACCAACTCCTTAAGTTCATCGGTCCTAACTCCCTCTTCCCGGCTGAGTTGCCGGAGCCAGCTATCCCGGAGTGAGATTTCAGCCATGTCTTGTACTCCTCGGTCTACCGATAGTCCTTTCGCTGACAGAACAGGGTTCGGTCGTCTCACGGTTGAGGGGTTCGAAGACAGAGCCGCTGGGCCCCTGGGTCCCTAGACTCTTCATTCCTGATTCCACCCGCAGAGCGCCGGACGATTCTGACAACTCCTCCTCCTTCGCCATGCCGTCCTTAAAGACAATAAATTGTTCAACCTGGTCATCGTAACGTACCCTTACCCGGCGCGACAATACCTCAACACCGACAACTTTACCTATACCTCGACTAGTCCTGAGCGTGGCACCGACCTTTGGTAGTTCAGCTAGACCCTGGCGGTAGCTCTCTTCTTCAAAATTCAGACAACACAGGAGTTTGCCGCACAGGCCGGATATCTTGGCCGGCTCGACGAAAAGGTTCTGCCGTCTTGCCATCCGCAAGGCAATTGGCTGCAGGTCCCGCATGAAACT